>NZ_RZRY01000180.1:0-10006 GCF_003998035.1 Mesorhizobium sp. M2A.F.Ca.ET.039.01.1.1
GATGAGGGGTGTTCCAGCGGAGTGAGACGCCGGCTTTCCCTGGAGCACCCCTCATCCGTCGCCTTCGGCGACACCTTCTCCCACAAGGGGAGAAGGGGGAACCCGCTTTCCGGCGCCGCAAACCAGCTATCTCCTCTCCCCTCGGGGAGAGGTCGGATTGCCCCGAATTGCCCTTCGCAATTCGGCTGGCAATCCGGGTGAGGGGGCCTTTCCCCACGGTCCGGTCAATCCGCCGAGTGGTCTTCGAGCGTCACGCCGGCTTCGCGCATGCGCTTCAGCATCGCCTCCACCGAGCCGTTGAGGTCGATGCCGCGGCAGGCGTCGAGCCGGACTGTCGTCTTGAAACCCTGCTTCACCGCGTCGAGCGCCGAGAAGGCAACGCAGAAATCGGTGGCGAGCCCGACCAGTGTGATCGTGTCGATGCCGCGCTCCTTGAGGTAGCCGCCAAGGCCGGTCGGTGTCTTATGGTCGTTCTCGAAGAACGCCGAATAGGAGTCGATCGCTGTGCGGAACCCCTTGCGGAGCACCAGCTCGGCCTTGGTCCAGGCGAGCCCGGAATGGAAATCGGAACCGAGGCTGCCCTGGATGCAATGGTCCGGCCACAGCGTCTGCGGCCCATAAGGCATCTCGATGGTTTCAAACGGCTGCTTGCCCGGATGGCTGGAGGCGAAGCTCGAATGTCCGGCCGGGTGCCAGTCCTGCGTCAGGATCACGTGGTCGGTCCGCCGGATCAAGTCATTGACCAAAGGCACGATCTCGTCGCCGCCGGCCACCGCCAGCGCGCCGCCTGGACAAAAATCGTTCTGCAGGTCGATGACGATCAGCGCTTCGTCGGCCATGCGGCTTCCCTCTCGTTTGGGCCCCCCTGGTATCGGCTTGAGGCTCCAGTCCAAAGCCGCTGACGCGACCGGACACGGAACCTTGACCAGATGGGCGGCGGCGTCAACCTCCGGCACCATAACAATCGCGTTCAGGTCCTTGCCCTGCCAACTCCGGCTTTGACAATTCCGAACGGCCTGATATCATTTGCATACGAATGAATTTGACCGGTCTGGATACCGGCGGAAAGTCCCAGGGCAAGGCGCTTTGGGCGGGCCAATCGGGGACGGCTCGTTTCTGGGAAGGTTCTGGAAGGCAGAGCGTGATCCGTTACGCGAAACCCACCACGGTCGACGAGGCGCTCGCGCTGCTTGGCGAGGATCGCTGGCGCATTCTCGCCGGCGGCACCGATTTCTACCCCGCCCAGGGCGCAAGACCCTTCCGCGACAACATACTCGACATCAACGGTCTCGCCGAACTGCGCGGCATCGAAGAGACGGACGAAAACTGGCGGATCGGTGCCCGCACCACCTGGACCGATATTGTCCGTCACCCACTCCCGCCCGCCTTCGACGCGCTGAAATCGGCCGCGCGCGAAGTCGGCTCGGTCCAGATCCAGAACGTCGCCTCGATTGCCGGCAATCTCTGCAACGCCTCGCCCGCCGCCGACGGCGTGCCGGCGCTGCTTGCGCTCGACGCCGATGTCGAATTGCGGTCGGCGAAAGCCCCCCGTCATCTGCCGCTCGACGCGTTCATACTTGGCAATCGCCGCACGGCGCTGCAGCCAGGCGAGATGGTCACAGCCATCCGCGTGCCGAAGCGTTCCGCGGTCGGCACCTCGGCCTTCGTCAAGCTCGGCGCCCGTCGCTACCTCGTCATCTCGATCGCCATGACTGCGGCGCGGCTCGTGGTCGAGAATGGCGTCGTCGCCGAAGCGGCGATCGCGGTCGGATCCTGCTCCGCGGTCGCCCGCCGCCTCGCAGGCGTCGAGGCGGTCCTGCGCGGGCGTCCGATCGGTGAGGCGCTTGCCGACGCGGTGCTGTCGGCGCCGTTCGATGAATTGTCGCCGATCGCCGATGTGCGCGGCAGCGCCGAGTATCGGGAGCAAGCGGCGCGCGAGATCGTCGTCCGCGCCGTGCGCTCTGCAATGGGCCTCGACCAAGGCAAGGTGGCCGCATGAGCATGGTCCACCCCGGCATGGCACAGTCAGGCGTGGCCCAGTCCGGCATCGAGCGCGCCGACATTGCTTTCGAGGTCAACGGCGCCGCCGTCCGGGTATCCGTGCCGCCGGTGCGGCGCCTGTCGCAGGTGTTGCGCGACGAGTTGCGGCTGACCGGCACCAAGGTCGGCTGCGACGCCGGCGATTGCGGCGCCTGCACGGTGCTGGTCGACGGCGATCCGGTCTGCGCCTGCCTTGTGCCGGCGGCGTCCGTCACCGGCGCTTCCGTGACCACTGTCGAAGGTCTTGCCAATGGCAGGCTTTCGGCGCTGCAGGCCTCCTTCCTCGACCATGGCGCCGCGCAATGCGGCATCTGCACGCCCGGCCTGCTGGTCGCGGCCACCGCGCTTTTGGAGCGCAACCCGACACCCAGCGAGGCCGAAACGCAGGATGCGCTGGGCGGCGTGCTCTGCCGCTGCACCGGCTATCGAAAAATCGTCGCTGCGGTGATGCAGGCCTCGCGGCACATGAACGGCATAGACCTTCGCCAGCCGGACGTGGGCCACGCGGTCGGCGCCTCGCCGATCCGCCTCGACGGCGTGCCGAAGGTCAATGGCACCGAGAAATTCGGCGGCGATTCCTTCCCGGTTGATGCTTTGTCGGTGCTGGTGGTCCGCTCGCCGCATTATCATGCCGGCTTTGCCTTCGGCGACCTTGATGCCTGGGTCGAAGCGCATCCCGGCATTGCCGGGGTGTTCACCGCCGCCGACATTCCCGGCAAGAACTGCTTCGGCGTCATTGGCCCCTTTGCCGACCAGCCGGCGCTGGCCGAAGGCTTTGTCCGCCTGCGCGGCGAGGCTGTGGCGCTGGTGGCCGGCGAGCGTGAGGCGATCCTCGATCTCGACCTGACGGATTTTCCGATCTCCTGGACCGAATTGCCGCATGTGCTGCAGCCGCGCGAGGCGAAGGCCGATGGCGCCGCGCTGATCCACCAGCACCGCCCGGCAAACCTGCTGACCTCCGGCTATGTCGAACGCGGCGATCCGGAACGAGCGCTCGCCGGCGCGACGGTCACGGCATCCGGCGCCATCGAAACCTCTTTCGTCGAGCACGCCTATATCGAGCCGGAAGCCGGCTATGCGTACATCGATGGCGACACGCTGGTCGTCGTCGCCTGCACCCAGGCGCCCTATATGGACCGCGACGACACGGCCAAGGTGCTCGGGCTTGCCGTCGACAAGGTCCGCATCGTGCCAACCGCCACCGGCGGCGGCTTCGGCTCGAAGCTCGATGTCTCGCTGCAGCCGCTGATCGGCCTTGTGGCGATGAAGACCGGCCGCCCGGCGGCGCTTGCCTACACCCGCAATGAATCGATGATGTCGACCACCAAGCGCCATCCGGCCGAAATGAAGGCGACCATCGGCGCCGACGCCGAGGGCCGTATCACCGGCATGGTCTTCGAGGGCGATTTCAACACCGGGGCTTACGCCAGCTGGGGGCCGACAGTGGCCAATCGCGTGCCGGTGCACGCCTCCGGCCCCTATGCCACGCCGAACTACCGCGCCACCGGCTACGCCATCCACACCAACGGCCCGATCGCTGGCGCCTTCCGTGGCTTCGGTGTGCCGCAGGCCACCATAATGCAGGAAACGCTCTATGACGAGCTTGCCGGAAAACTTGGGATGGATCGGCTCGATTTTCGGCTGAAGAACTGCCTGCGCGACGGCTGCGAGACGGTCACCGGCCAGCGCCTGGAATCGGGCGTCGGCATCGGCGAATGCCTGGAGCAGCTTCAGCCGCATTGGGCGCGTGCGCTCGCCGACGCGGAAGCCTTCAACGCCGCCAATTCGGCAAGCGGGCGCGGCGTCGGCGTCGCCTCCTGCTGGTATGGCTGCGGCAACACTTCGCTGCCCAATCCCTCCACCATCAAGGTCGGCATCTCGGCCTCCGGCGAGGTGATCCTGCACCAGGGCGCCGTCGATGTCGGCCAGGGCTCCAACACGGTGATCACCCAGATCTGCGCCGACGCCCTCGGCCTGCCGCTGGACAGGTTCAAGCTGAAGAGCGCCGACACCGCCATCACGCCCGACGCCGGCAAAACATCCGCCTCGCGCCAGACTTTTGTAACGGGCAAGGCGGCGGAGAAGGCGGGCCGCGCCTTGCGCGAAAAGATCCTGCGCTACGCCAACGTCTCGGGCGAAGCGACGATCATGCTCGACGGCGACAGCCTCTCCATCCGCGAAGGCGATGCCGCGCGGCGCATCGATCTTGCGGCGCTGAAGGCCGATGCAGACGGTCTCGTCTTCGCCGCCGAGGAAACCTATGACCCGCCCACACTGCCGCTCGACGCCAAGGGGCAAGGCAAACCCTATGCCGTCTATGGCTATGGCGCGCAGATCGCCGAGCTCGAGGTCGATCTCAAGCTGGGCACCGTGAAGCTCATCAAGATCACCGCCGCGCATGATGTCGGCAAGGCGATCAATCCCGTGCTGGTCGAAGGCCAGATCGAGGGCGGCATCGCGCAGGGCATCGGCATGGCGCTGATGGAGGAATACATCCCCGGCCGCACCGAGAATTTGCACGATTACCTCATCCCGACCATCGGAGACGTGCCGCCGGTCGAGCACATATTGGTCGAGGTTCCGGATCCGGAAGGACCCTTCGGCGCCAAGGGCCTTGGCGAGCATGTGCTGATCCCCACCGCGCCGGCGATCCTCAATGCCATCCGCCATGCCACAGGCGTCCTGGTCACCAAGGTGCCGGCGACGCCGAGCCGCATCCTGGCGGCGATCCGCGAGAAGGAGGCGCGCCGATGAGCGAGCTTGCCGAACGTTTCGAAACCCATGATCCCGGCGAGAAGCAGGTGGCGGAGAAGATCCGCTGCGATGCCTGTCCGGTCATGTGCTACATCGCCGACGGACGCACCGGCGCCTGCGACCGCTACGGCAATGTCGGCGGCCGCATCGTGCGCATGGATCCGCTAACCATCCTCGACCATGCCGCCGAGACCGGCGGCGCGGTCGTGCCTTTCGTTGCCGAGGGCGAGGCCTGGAACGGCGAGCTGGTCAACACCGGAAGGCGCTTCGTCACCGCGATCGGCGCCGGAACCACCTATCCGGACTACAAGCCGGCGCCCTTCATCGTCAGCCAGGAGGTCGAGGGCGTCGATCTCGTCACCGTCGTCACCGAAGGAATATTCTCCTACTGCGGCGTCAAGGTGAAGATCGACACCGACCGCCATATCGGCGACGAGTCGGCAATCGTGCGCTCGCAAGGCGAGGCGATCGGCCATGTCACCACAGGCGAATACGGCTCGCAGATGCTGTCGCTAGGCGGCGTCCATCATTTGACCGGCGGCTCCAAGCAGGAAGGCCGCGCCACTTGCGACGCGCTGCTTAACCTCTGCAACCGCAAGCCGGTCGAGCTCACCATCGACGGCGGCGCCACGGTGATCGTCGAAGCCGGCAAATCGCCGGTCATCGACGGCAAGGTCGAGCACCGCATGCGCGTCGGCTGCGGCTCGGCCACCATCGGCATGTTCGCCACGCAATGGCGCGGTCTCGTCGACGAAGTCGTTGTGGTCGACGACCACATCACCGGCGTCGTCTCGGAGCATCAGGCCGGCAAGGTGCTGGGCTGGGAAGACACCGGCATAAAGATCATCGGCCGCCGTTCGACGCCCGGCCGTTATTTCAAGGTGTCTGAGCCCGGCCTCGGCTGGGGCGGCACGACGATTTCCGACCCGCTGTCGATCCTCGGCGACTGGAACGCCAAGAAGGGCGCGCGCCCCGGCCTGTCGCTGCTGATGGTGTCGACCACCGGCGAGCAGTTCGCCTATTACGAGCTGGACGACGAGCTGAAGCCGGTCCAAAAACCGTTTCCGGAGCGGCTGCAGAAGTCGGTCGGCCTGATCGAGGACAATTGCGAGCCGGCGCTCTGCACCGTTCTCTTCATCGGCGGCGCCGGCGGCTCGCTGCGCGCCGGCGTCACCGAAAACCCCGTCAACCTCACGCGCTCGGTGCAGGGCTTGAGGACCTACGTGACGGTGGGCGGCGCGCCGGTCTATGTCTGGCCGGGCGGCGGCATCACGCTGATGGTCGACGTCACCCGCGTGCCGGAAGGCGCCTTCGGCTATGTGCCGACGCCGGCTCTGGTCGCGCCGATCGAGTTCACCATGCGCCGCGACGATTATGTCCGGCTGGGCGGCTATGAGAATGAGATCCGAGGCGTCGAGGATATCCTCGCCAAGGGCGGCGAGTATCTCAACCCACGCCGCGGCACAGGCGCGCCGGCCAACAACCCCTGGCCGCCCCTGGCGCAGCTGCGGCGCGCGGCGGCGAACGGTGCCGGCTGATGAACGGCCCGCAGGCGCATTGGCTTGCCGACGGCCGGCGGCTCCATCTCAACCATGGGCCGATCGATCTCATCGTCGAGGCCTTCGGTTCTGACGACGAACGTCGCGCCGCCTACCAGCAGGCGGTCACGCGCTTCCAGATGATCCTGATCGAACTGGTCGAGGAGCTGCCCGAGTTGCGCCTGCCAGCCTTCTTCCTGGCGCCGCGCGATTTCGCCGGCCCGACGGCGCGCCGCATGGAAGCAGCCGTCATGCCATTGGCGGAATGCTTCATCACCCCGATGGCCGCCGTTGCCGGTTCAGTAGCCGACGAAATTCTTGCCGCAATGCTCGCCGGCCGCCGGCTCGACCGCGCTTATGTCAACAATGGCGGCGATTGCGCCCTCTATCTCGGCAGGGACCAGTCGATGACGGTGGCGATTGCCGGCACCGGCAATGGCATGGCCGATCGCGTCGGCATCCGCGCCGAGGATGGCGTGCGCGGTGTTGCCACCAGCGGCTGGCGCGGCCGCTCGTTTTCGTTCGGCATCGCCGATGCCGTCACCGTTCTCGCTCCGACCGGCGCCGAGGCGGATGCGGCGGCGACGCTGATTGCCAACGCCGTCGACCTGCCCGGTCACCCTGCCATCGCGCGCGTTCCGGCGCGCGACCTGGCGCCCGACAGCGATCTTGGAGAGCAACTGGTGACGCAGAGCGTCGGCGCGCTTTCGCCGGGCGACATTGCCCAGGCGCTGGACAAGGGCCTCGCCGTCGCCGAAGATTTTCGCCGGCGCGGCCTGGTCGCCGCCTCGGCGCTGTTTCTGGCGGGGGAGGCCCGCATCAGCGGCGCGATAGCGCTCGCCGCGCCCAACAAGCATGCACAGGAGGAATTTGCCGATGCCTGAGTTTCCGATCCGCAAGGTCGCGGTGCTGACCGAGGAGATTTTCCACGACGGCGGCCCCGTCGCCCAACAGCCGCGCCTTCGCGCGGCGGCTCTCGCAGTGGTCAAGAACCCTTTCGCCGGGCGCTATGTGGAAGAGCTGCAGGGCGCGATGGAGGACCTGAAGCCGCTGGGCCTCCTGCTTTCAGACAGGCTGATCGCGGCGCTCGGCGGCGACGTGAAGAAGATCGACGGTTACGGCAAGGGCGCCATCGTCGGCACGGCAGGAGAGCTGGAGCACGGCGCGCTCTGGCATGTGCCGGGCGGCTACTCCATGCGCGAGCGGCTCGGCGACGCCAAGGCGATCGTGCCGTCGGCCAAGAAGGTCGGCGCTTTCGGCTCGCGCCTCGACGTGCCGCTCGGCCACATCAACGCCGCCTATGTGCGCAGCCATTTCGACGCCATGGAGGTCGGCATCAGCGACGGCCCGCGCCCCGACGAGATCCTGTTCTGCCTCGCCATGACCTGCGGCCCGCGCGTCCATAACCGCATGGGCGGGCTGGCGGCCGAGGACATCAAGGCATGGGATGGCCTCAGATGAGCGGCGAGGACAATCTGCTGCGGCTGGTCGAGGCCGAGGACGGCGACGAGAACAACTACCATCTGCAGGATCAGGTCGGCTTCATCCTGCGCAAGGCGCATCAGCGCCATGTGTCGATCTTCGCCTCGCATATCAGCGACCTGACGCCGCCGCAATTCGCCGCTCTGGCCAAGCTCTACGACATCGGCGAGACCTCCCAGAACCAGCTGGGAACGCTGATCGCCATGGACGCCGCCACCGTGAAGGGCGTCATCGACCGGCTGAAGGCGCGCGGGCTGGTCGAGGTCTCCAAGCATGAGGTCGACAAGAGGCGGCTGCTGGTCAATCTGACGCCGGAAGGCCGCGAGGCCATTGAGCGGCTGATCCCGCTTGCCCGCAGAATTACAGAGGAAACGCTGGCGCCGCTGACCGCCAAGGAGGCCGCGACGTTCCTGCGGCTGTTGGCGAAGCTGGCCTGATCGGATGGGTTCGGACCTTTGCCACGCTTACGGCGAAACCCTTTCAGCGCGACGCGCTTTAGCCGTGTTTTCGGAAATGCGGGCCGACCACCGCCAGATCGTGGCGACCAGCGCTATCGAGACATAGCCGTCTATCGCGTAGTGCCAGCCCGTATAGACGGAGCCGAATAGGATCAGCGCGGCAAACGCCCATGCCGCTGCCCCGAATCCGCGATTGAGCCGTGTGACGTAGAAGGCATTCAACGTCGCAACGGCCACATGCATGCTGGGCATTGCCGATATCCCTGTGCCGAAGTCGGCCGTTCGCTCGGTGTAGCTCTTTAGCAGGTAATCGGAGAACAGCGTCATGTGCTGGCTGTAGGGATAGAGCCGAAGCGCCTCGTGGAGATCGGTGAAGCGGCTGCCGCCGACGAAGCGGTCATAAAAGATCGGGCCGACGGAAGACAGCAACGTCGCCAGGATCGTGCCGATCACCACCGTCGTCAGCGCCAGCGCCACAAGGTAACGGAGATGGACCGGCTGTCTGGCATGGAAGGCGGCAAGGAACGCCAACGCGAACCACTCGAGGAACCATAGCTGGCTGTAGGTTTTCTCGACCAGCCAGGACAGCGTCGCTGCATCGATCGAATGGGCAATCCGCCAGGGCGCGATGCCATGCAGGAATTCGTCGATATCGGCCACCGCCCTGTCGCCGTAGAAGGGCACGACATTGGGGATGTTCAGCTTGTAGGTGGTGAAGGCGGAGAGACCCAACACGAAGACGCCGACGACGAGCGCCGCTTGCCGACCCCGCGAGCGGAGGAAGCCGATGATGCCATGAAGTGGCTGTTGGGGAGAGGCCATCACCCCAGCTGGAATGGCGATGGCGAGGGCGACCATCCAGCCGGTCAAGACGAGCGTCGAAAGATAGGCGTTGGCCATAGCGATGAAGATCGTTGGCCAAATCAGCATCGCGCTGGCGATGTAGCAAAGACAAAACAGCAGCAGAATGCGGGAGACAACTGCGAGGCCGCCGGGCGGAACAGCGTTGGAGCTGGCCTGGGTGCTGGCCTCCATTTGCTCCGCGACGCTCATGATCCTCTCCCGATCGTGTCGGGAGTACACCTACCGTCCTCGAATTAAGATACGATTGATCAGGCGCTTAAAGATTAGCTATGACGGTATATCGGCGGGCGCGAATCCGAACATCTCCCGCGCCTGCTCAGGTGTGTAGTAGCCGAGCCGGACATCCTCCGCGACCAGCCTCGTGTCGCGCTCGCGTGGATCGCCATAGCCGCCGCCGCCCGGCGTGCCGACGCGCACGCGGTCGCCGGCCTTGAGCGCGATGTCCTGTTCCTTGGAAAGATGCGGCGGCACATGCGCTTCGCTGCCCCGGAACACGGTCACGCTGTTCGGTGCGCCGTCCTTGCCGCCGAGCGCGCCCTGCGGGCCGAAGCGGCCGTGGTCCATGACGAAGGATGCGCGGGCCTCGCCGCGCAGGATCTCGACCTCATAGGCGAGACCGAAGCCGCCGCGATGTTTGCCGGCGCCGCCTGAGCCTTCGCGCAGCGCGTAATGCCGGTAAAGCACCGGAAAAGCCTGCTCCATGATCTCGACCGGCGGCGACTTCGAAATACCGATGGTCGAGCAGCCATTGCTCAAGCCGTCATGGCCGGCATTGCCGCCATAGCCGCCGCCGGAGATCTGGTACATGACATAGTCGCGGCCGCGCGCCGGATCGTTGCCGCCGAGCGCGAACTTGCCGCTGGACCCGGC
>NZ_RZRY01000181.1:0-9981 GCF_003998035.1 Mesorhizobium sp. M2A.F.Ca.ET.039.01.1.1
GTCCGACGCCAAGGCGACGGAAATGGCGGCGGAGTAACGCGATCGCGATTGGGATCAAGGTTACGGCGATTGCCGGGAATCGATCCCGGGCGTAACCACGGCACGGCCAGAGGTCCTGCCGTGGTTACCTGCGTAGAGCCCCGCCGGCGACCAGATCGGACGCCGGCGGGTTTGTGGCCTCCACGAGAGAAAAATGTTCGACCGCATCTTCACCTGCTTCGAAAGCCGTTATTCGCCGGTGGCGCTGGCCGACGACGGGCAGCCGCCAATGGGGCTTTGGCGGTTCTACTGGTATTTCATAAGGCAGTTTCGCGCCGCCTATCGGCTGCGCATGATCATCGTTGCCGTGGCGGCGATCATCGACGCGATGCTGCCGATTTTCGTCGGCCTGATCGTCGGCCTGCTCGCCAGCACCAGGCCCGGCGATTTCTTCGCCGCGCATGGGCCGCTGCTCGTCCTGATGGCCTTCGTCGTGCTTTTGCGTCCGCTGTCGATGGTCGTCGATGCGCTGATCCGCAACCATGCCATTGCGCCGAACCTCATCGACCTCATCCGCTGGCAGAGCCACTGGCATGTCGTGCGCCAGGACTGGTCGTTCTTCCAGAACGACTTTGCCGGCCGCATCGGGACCAAGGTCATGCAGAGCGGCGATTCGGTGGAGATGAGCGTCAATCTCACCGTCGATGCCGTCTGGTATGCGCTGGTCTTCGTCGCGGTCGCCATCGTGGTGCTGGCGCGGCTCGACCCGCTTCTGCTGGCGGTCGTGGCGGTCTGGCTGGTGTTCTATTGCCTGATCTTCTGGTCCGCGATGCCCAGGATCACGCAACGCTCGTCCCAATTGTCGGAGCGGTGGTCGCAGGTGAGCGGCCGCATGGTCGACAGCTACACCAACATCCTGACGCTCAAGACATTCTCGACCGGCGAGCACGAGGACAAATATGTCTCGCAGGCGGTGGTCGAGCACGCCGACACATTCTACCAGCTGATGCGCGTTTTCACGCTGATGTGGTCGGCCTTATTCGTCCTCAACGCGGCGCTGCTTATCGCCGTGAGCTGGGTGGCGCTCGCCGGCTGGAACGCCGGGACGATGACCACCGCCGCCGTGGCGACCGCGATACCTTTCGCGCTGCAGATCGCCAACATCTCCGGCAGGATCCTCGATGTCGGCGCCAATGTCTTCCGGCAGATCGGCGTCGCCAGCAACTCGATGACGACGATCGCGCGGCCGATCGTCATGCAGGACCAGCCGGACGCACCGGCCCTCGTCGTAACCGCCGGCGGCATCGAGTTCGACCGGGTGAACTTCAACTTTTGGCGCAAGGACGGCAAAGGCGGCGTCATCGACAACCTGTCGCTGAAGATCGCGCCGGGCGAGCGGGTCGGCCTGATCGGCCGTTCCGGGGCCGGCAAATCGACGCTGGTCAATCTCGTGCTGCGGCTGTTCGACGTGCAGGACGGCAAGGTGCTGATCGACGGGCAGGACATCCGCAACGTCTCGCAGGAGAGCGTTCGTGGGGCGATCGGCTTCGTCAACCAGGACACCTCGCTCTTGCATCGATCTGTTCGCGAGAACCTCAAATATGGGCGCCAGTCGGCCAGCGACGAGGCGATGCTCAACGCCGCGAAAGCCGCCCAGATCGACGAGGTGATCGCGGGGCTGACCGATCCGCATGGGCAGAGCGGCTATGAGGCGCTTGTCGGCGAGCGCGGCGTGAAACTGTCCGGCGGCCAGCGGCAACGCATCGCCATTGCCCGCGTTATGCTGAAGGACGCGCCGATCCTCATCCTCGACGAGGCGACCTCCGCGCTCGATTCGGAGGTGGAGGCCGCCATCCAGGAGAACCTCTACAAGCTCATGCAGGGCAAGACCGTCATCGCCATCGCGCACCGGCTGTCGACGATCGCGGCGATGGACCGGCTCGTCGTCATGGACAAGGGCCGCATCGTCGAGGACGGCTCGCATGAGGCGCTGATCGCCAAGGGCGGGCTCTATGCGCAGCTCTGGCGCCGCCAGTCTGGCGGCTTCCTGCTGGAGGAAAAGCCGGTCGCCGACGCCCCGCCGACGAAAGGTGAAGCCGCCGAATGATGCAGGCCATCTATCGCTGGTTCGAGCACTGGGTCTACCCGTTCCGCGAGCCCGCGAATCTGCGGCCGCCCGCCGGCGTCGGCGGCTTCCTCTGGCACTATGTCGGACAGGCGAAGCTTGCCTTCTTCGCCATGCTGATCATCGGCGGCATCGCGCCGCTGGTCGAGGCCGGCCTGTTCTATTTCGTCGGCAGGCTGGTCGACATCCTCGATCAGCTGCCCGGCGAGCGCAGCTGGCATGCGCTGTGGGCCGCGGCCGGACCTGAGCTCTTGTTCATGGGCGCAGTGGTGCTCGTCATCCGCACCGCCGTGGTCGGCCTGTCGGCGCTGGTCGACGAACAGACGATCACGCCCGGCTTCTACAATCTGGTGCGCTGGCAGGCGCACCGGCATGTCTCGCGCCAGTCCTATGCCTTCTTCCAGAACGATTTCGCCGGCCGCATCGCGACAAAAGTCTGGCAGGCGGGGCAGGCAACGGGCGACCTGATGGAAAGTTTCATCGAGGTCATCTGGTTCATGATCATCTATACTGTGACGACGCTGGCGCTGGTCGCCGGCCTGGACCTCAGGCTGGCGGTTCTGGTGGTGGTCTGGATCGCCGTGTTCGGCTGGCTGGCCAAACTCTATCTGCCGCAGATCCGCAAGAACGCCGAGGCGACGGCCGAGGCCGGGTCGATGATCACCGGCCGGATCGTCGATTCCTACTCCAACGTGCAGACGCTGAAGCTGTTCTCGGCGGATGGCGACGACCGCTACATCAGGAACGGTTTCGACATCTATCTCGACGCGCTTCGTCCGTTCACGCGCCGTCTGACCGGCGTGCGCATGGCGCTGACGACGTTGTCGGGCGTCATGATCACCGTGATCGCCGGCTTCGCCATCTATCTCTGGGTCGAAGGCTCGATCACGGTCGGCGCTGTCGCCTTCACGCTTTCTCTCGTCCTCAGGCTCAACATGCTGCTTGGAAGAGTGATGATGCAGCTCAACGGCATTTTGCGAAATCTCGGTGTGCTGGAGAATTCCAAGGCGATGATCTCGCAGCCGCTCGGCCTCACCGACGCCCCGGATGCAAAGGAACTGATCGTCACCGGCGGCCGCATCGACGTCAGCAACGTCACCTTCCATTACGGCAAGGGGGCAGGAGTGCTCGACGGCATCGACCTTGTCGTGCGTCCGGGCGAGAAGGTCGGCCTTGTCGGTCCGTCCGGCGCCGGCAAGACGACCTTGACCAATCTGATCCTGCGCCTCTACGACCTGGAAGGCGGCCGGATCCTGATCGACGGCCAGGACATTGCGCATGTGACGCAGAACTCGCTGCGCGGCAATATCGGCGTGGTCAGCCAGGACACCGCGCTGTTCCACCGCTCGCTGCGCGACAACATCAAGCTCGGCACGCCGGACGCTACCGACGCGCAGGTGATTGCCGCGGCCCAAAAGGCCGAGGCGGATGACTTCATCCTGGGACTGCGCGACAACCGCGGCCGCGCCGGCTACGAGGCCTATGTCGGCGAGCGCGGCGTGAAGCTCTCCGGCGGGCAGCGGCAGCGCGTGGCGATCGCGCGCGTTTTCCTCAAGGACGCGCCGATCCTCATCCTCGACGAGGCGACCTCGGCGCTCGATTCGGACATCGAGGCGGCGATCCAGGAAAACCTGACTCGGTTAATGGAAAACAAGACCGTGATCGCCATCGCGCACCGGCTCTCCACCATCGCGGCGCTCGACCGGCTGGTGGTGCTCGACGGCGGCCGCATCGTCGAACAGGGCACGCATGACGAGCTGGTGGCGCTCGACGGGCTCTATGCGCGGCTGTGGAAACGGCAGTCCGGCGGCTTCCTGTTCAACGAGGAAAGCGCGCTGGCAGAGACGCGGCCGGCGGAGTAGAACGGCGTCATGCCGGTACGCATGCCCACAAACTTTGGACGGTCAGGCGCGCAGGAAAGCGCGCTCGACCTGCTCGGCCACGAAATCCTCGCCGAAAAGGCCGCAGCGCTCGGCCGCGCCGGCCAGCGCGTGGAGGAAATCCTTGCCAGATTGCGCCAGAGTGGGGAGGGCGAGCACCGCAACCGGCTGCTCAAGGAAGCGGCCGCGGCCGTGCACGCCTATTTCATCCAGCGCGAGCTTTGCGGTCTGCGCAAGCACGATGCAGTGATCCGCGAATACGACATCCCACGGGCGGTTTTGGTCAGGCTCGGCGCCAGCTAGGCGCTCTTTGGTTTGACCACAATCTTTCCCGAAAACCGGTCCCCACTTTTTGCTGCGCTGACCTGCGGTTCGGTATTATGGTCTATTCCAGCCATTCCGTGATGAAGTGGCCGTTCTCGTGGATGTCGGTGCTTTCGAGCGGACCGGGGCCGAGATTGGTGAATTTGTGCGGCGTGTCGGGGGGCACGATCAGGATCTGGCCGGCGGTGGCCTTGATTTCCTGGTCGCCGATGGTGAAAAGGCCGGTGCCGGAACGGATGACGAAGATCTCCGCATAGGGGTGCTTGTGCAGGCGCGGGCCGCCGCCGATCCTTTCCTGATAGTTGAAGATCAGGCAGGAGTTGGCGCCGAACTGGCCGCATTGCAGCTCGCCCTTCCAGCGGTCGGGGGATGCGGCCCAGCTGTCGCGTTCAATGACATGCGCCATGGCGACAGAATAGACCGGGCCAGGAGCTGATGTCGAGGCGAACACCGCCCCGATTTCATCCCAGATTTCCCGCTGTTTGAAGCCGTCCGGCGGCCTGGCGGGAACGTGCCGGTCACGGCTGCCGCGCATCCCCGCGACAATCTGCCCTTGTGGCCTCACCCCGCTGGACAAAAACGGGCCGCACGCATAAACCGAAAATCCAAATGCCGGAGGAATTCGCTAGCCTGTTCGCCATGCGCTGTCGGGCAGGTGCGATTGAGCGGGGACAAGGCTCGGCCTCCGGTTAGGAAGAGGCGAAAGGATCAGGCACCCGTGAGCGCAACCGACATCCACGATCCCAACCGTCGCGATTTTCTCTACGTAGCCACCGGCATGGCCGCCGTTGTCGGCGCGGGAGCCGTCGCGTGGCCGTTCATCGACCAGATGCGCCCCGACGCCTCGACGCTGGCGCTGGCCTCGGTCGAGGTCGACGTCTCCTCGCTGCAGCCTGGCAGCTCGCTGATCGTCAAGTGGCGCGGCAAGCCGGTGGTGGTGCGCAACCGCACCGAAAAGGAAATGAAGGACGGCGAGGCCGTCAATCTTGCCGATCTCAAGGATCCGATCGCGCGCAATGCCAACCTGCCTTCCGACGCGCCGGCGACCGACGCCAACCGCACGACGCCCGGCAAGGAAGCCTGGATGGTGATGGTGCAGGTCTGCACCCATCTCGGCTGCATCCCGCTCGGCCAGGAAGGCGATTTCGGCGGCTGGTTCTGCCCGTGCCATGGTTCGCAATACGACACCGCCGGCCGCATCCGCAAAGGCCCGGCGCCGGAGAACATGGCGATCCCGGTATTCAAGTTCATTTCCGATACCAAGATCCTTATCGGTTGAGGCAGGGGACATTTCGATGAGCGAGGGACACTCGACCTATACGCCCAAGACCGGTGTCGAGCGCTGGTTCGATGCGCGCATGCCGCTGCCGCGGCTGATTTATGACAGCTTCGTCGCCTATCCGGTGCCGCGCAACCTCAACTACATGTGGACGTTCGGCGGCATCCTGTCGATCATGCTGGTCTCGCAGATCCTGACCGGCATCGTGCTGGCGATGCACTACACGTCCGACACCAATCTCGCCTTCGATTCGGTCGAGAAGATCATGCGCGACGTGAATTCGGGGTGGCTCCTGCGCTATCTCCATTCCAATGGCGCCTCGTTCTTCTTCGTCGCCGTCTACATCCACATCTTCCGCGGCCTGTTCTACGGCTCCTACAAGGCGCCGCGCGAGCTGCTGTGGATTCTCGGCTGCATCATCTACCTTCTGATGATGGCCACCGGCTTCATGGGCTATGTGCTGCCCTGGGGGCAGATGAGCTTCTGGGGCGCCACCGTCATCACCGGCTTCTTCAGCGCCATTCCGCTGGTCGGCAACTGGATCCAGCAGTTGCTGCTCGGCGGCTTCGCGGTCGACGATCCGACGCTGAACCGCTTCTTCGCGCTGCATTACCTGTTGCCGTTCATGATCGCCGGCGTCGTCGTGCTGCATATCTGGGCGCTGCATGTCGTTGGCCAGTCGAACCCGACCGGCATCGAAGTCAAGTCGAAGACCGACACCGTCGCCTTCACGCCCTACGCGACCATCAAGGACGCGTTCGGCATGATCGTGTTCCTGTTCTTCTTCGCCTATTTCGTCTTCTACCTGCCGAATTTTCTCGGCCACCCGGACAACTACACGGTCGCCAACCCGCTGAAGACGCCGGCCCATATCGTTCCGGAATGGTACTTCCTGCCGTTCTACGCGATCCTGCGCGCCATCACCTTCAACATCGGCCCGATCAACTCCAAGCTCGGCGGCGTGCTGTGCATGTTCGGCGCCATCGCCATGCTGTTCCTGGTTCCATGGCTCGACACCTCCAAGGTGCGCTCGGCGGTCTACCGTCCGTGGTACAAGCTGTTCTTCTGGCTGTTCGTCGCCGACGCCATCCTGCTTGGATGGCTGGGCTCGCAGCCGGCGGAAGGCGCTTACGTGTTCATGGCGCAGATGGCGACGCTGTTCTATTTCGCCTTCTTCCTGATCGTCATGCCGGTGCTTGGCCTGATCGAGACGCCGCGCAGGCTGCCGAACTCGATCACCGAAGCGGTGCTGGAAAAGAACAAGGGCGGCAGCGGACATCCGGCAGGCGCGACCGCCGCGCCGGAAACCAAAGGCTGAGGATCTGAGGGGATTTTGGGTATGAAGAAGATTCTCACCTCGCTGGCGCTGCTCGGCCTGGTGGTCGCGGGCACCTGGATGTCAAGTGCTGGGGCCATCGCCGCGGAAGAGGAACACAACGCGGCCGCTCCGACGCATTTCCCGATCAACGAGCCGAAGGAAATGAGCTGGAGCTTCGCCGGCCCGTTCGGCACCTACGACAAGGCGCAGCTGCAGCGCGGCCTCAAGGTCTACAAGGAAGTCTGCTCGGCCTGCCATTCGATGAACCTGGTGGCCTTCCGCACGCTGGAGGGGCTCGGCTATTCGGAAGCGCAGATCAAGACGCTGGCCGCCGGATACACCATCCATGACGGCCCGAACGATGCCGGCGACATGTTCGACCGTCCCGGCAAGCCGTCGGACCACTTCCCGGCGCCGTTCCCGAACGAGCAGGCTGCGGCTTCCGCCAATGGCGGCGCCGCCCCGCCGGACATGTCGCTGCTCGCCAAGGCGCGCGGCGTCGAGCGCGGCTTCCCGCGCTTCATCTTCGACATCTTCACCCAGTATGCGCAGGGCGGCCCGGATTACATCCACTCGCTGCTCACAGGCTACGACCAGACGCCGCCGGCCGGCATGGTGATCCCGGAAGGCACGCATTACAACCCGTACTTCCTGTCCGGCGTGTCCCTGAAGATGCCGAAGCCGCTCTCGGACGGCCAGGTGACCTATGACGACGGCTCGCCGCAGACTGTCGACCAGTATGCCCGTGACGTCTCGGCGTTCCTGATGTTTGCCGCCGAGCCGCATCTCGAGGACCGCAAGAAGACCGGCTTCCGCGTCATGGTCTTCCTGCTGCTCTTCGGCGCGCTGGTCTACATGACCAAGCGCAGGGTGTGGGCAGACGTCGCGCACTGAGCCGGCCGGCTTCCAGAAAAATGCTCGGGCGCCGAAAGGCGCCCTTTTCTTTTCGGCCGCTTGCCTGCAAAACTGTGCGGCAACGGATCAACCGCTTATGAAATCCTCCCTCGAAGACACGCTGCTTAAGGCCATCCGCACCATTCCGGATTACCCCAAGCCTGGCATCTTGTTTCGCGACATCACCACGCTGCTTGGCGATGCCCGCGCCTTCCGCCGCGCCATCGACGAACTGGTGCATCCCTATGCCGGGCTGAAGATCGACAAGATCGCCGGCATCGAGGCGCGCGGCTTTATCCTGGGCGGCGCCGTGGCGCACCAGCTTTCCGCCGGCTTCGTGCCGATCCGCAAGAAGGGCAAGCTGCCTTACGAGACGGTGCGCGTCGCCTACAGCCTCGAATACGGCCTGGACGAGATGGAGATGCATAAGGACGGCGTGTCGCCCGGCGAGAAGGTGATCGTGGTCGACGACCTGATCGCCACCGGGGGCACCGCGGAAGCAGCGGTCAGGCTGCTCAGGCAGATCGGCGCCGACATCGTCGCGGCCTGTTTCGTCATCGACCTGCCGGACCTTGGCGGTCGCAAGAAGCTGGAAGCGCTCGGCGTGCCGGTGAGGACGCTGATCGGGTTCGAGGGGCATTGAGGCGCCTCTTCCTTTTCCCCTTGTGGGAGAAGGTGTCGCCGAAGGCGACGGATGAGGGGTGCTCCAGGGAAAGCCAACGTCTCACTCCGCTGGAACACCCCTCATCCGTCTCGGCGCTACGCGCCGATCCACCTTATCCCACAAGGGGAGAAGGAAGAGGCGCTACTCCACCTTCACCAGCACGGCGCTGTCGAATTCGATGACCTTGTCGCCGGTCGAATCGAACCCTTCCGAGCGCAACGTGAGCAGGTTCCAGCCGGGGCGTCGGGCGAGCGGGCGGTGCGCCAGCGCGGTGCGCGTGAAGGTCACGGTCTCGCCCGCATAGACCGGCTTCAGCCATTTCAGATTACGGAAGCCGGGCGAGGGACCGAATTCGGGCTGCGGGCCGGGGCCGGTCCAGCGCACGCCCTCGGTCTCCATGCGCTTTTCGAGATTGTATTTCATCCAGGTGGCGGCGGTGTGCCAGCCCGAGGCGCAGAGCCCGCCGAGCACGCTCTTCTTCGCCGCCTCCTCATCGACATGGAAGACCTGCGGATCGTATTTCCTGGCGAACGCCTTGATCTCGTCGGCCTCGAACTTGTGCGAGCCGAGCGTGACGGTCTGGCCGATCAGGAAGTATTCGTCCAAAGTCATGATAGGCCTCGTGCGGCATCACGCGCGAGGAACATGCCGGTGTTCTCCAGCTCGAAGACACTCTCGCCGCGCTGGTTGACCAGTTCGCTGCGCATGGTGATCAAGCCGAGCTGAGGCCGCGATTTGGACTGGCGCTTGGACAGGATCGTGACCGTGCCGCGCAAGGTATCGCCGGCCAGAACCGGCTTCTTCCATTTCACATGCTCGATGCCGGGCGACCCTTGAGAGGTCGAATCGAGCAGGAAGGCGTCGCACAGCATGCGCATGAACATCGCGCAGGTGTGCCAGCCCGAAGCCGAAAGGCCGCCGAGGATGCTCGCCTTGCCGGCTTCCTCGGCGAGATGCATCGGCTGGGCATCGAATTCCGAGGCGAATTCGATGATCTCGGCAGCGCTTACAGTCTTGCTGCCGAGGTCGAGCGAGGAGCCCTCGACGAAATCCTCATAGGCCCAGGTCTTTCCGGTCATGCTGGCAATCCGGTTGACGAATGCGTGATCCCCAAATCGGCATTCCCGGATGAAGGTCCAAGGCAATTTGGTCAAGTGATTTCTGGTAAGCCAGCCGTCGCTGGCCGACACTGTCAGAGCCAGCCGCGGCGGCGGAAATACCAGAAGGGCAGGATGGCCGAGACCACCATCAGGCCGATGGCGAAGGGATAGCCGAACTCCCATTTGAGCTCGGGGATGATGTCGAAATTCATGCCGTAGATCGAGGCGACCAGCGTCGGCGGCAGGAAGATGACCGCGGCGACCGAGAAGATCTTGATGATGGCGTTCTGCTCGATCGAGATCATGCCGAGCGTGGCGTCGAGCAGGAAGGAGATCTTCTGCGACAGGAAGGTGGCATGGTCGGCGAGCGACAGCACGTCGCGCGACAGCGTCTTGATACGGGCGCGCACATCCTTGC
>NZ_RZRY01000182.1:0-9962 GCF_003998035.1 Mesorhizobium sp. M2A.F.Ca.ET.039.01.1.1
ACGATTGTTGCGCCGCATCTTCCGCCCATGCCAGCAGCTACGCCGCCAGAGCGTCATCCGCAGCCTGCTTGATCAGCCATTCGATGTGATTTGACCACATCTGCAACACCTCGCGCTTCTCCTTGACTTTGCTATAGAGATTGTAGATTTCGCCAATGTCTGTCAAGGACGCCGCCTTGTGATTCAGTATGTGCTCGATGACGTGTGGCAATACCTGCCGCCTGCCGAGATTTGTCGCGAGCGTCCTGCGCAGATCGTGAAGGGTCCAGTTCTCCAAAGCCACCCCGTCAGTATTGACCTTGCCGTCTAGAGCCTTCTTGCCCTTCGCGTAGCCTGAGAAGTGGCTTCTTTCGTTGCCCCTCGCAGGGAAAAAAACGTGTCATTGGTCTTCGGTACCGTCTGGGGGACCGACACCGCCAGTGTGGGCAGCGGAATAAGCGTAGGCTCTTCGTTCTTCGTGCGGTCACCCGATAGTTCCATGTTCCGGCTTCAAGGTTGAGGACCAACGCATCGCGGCAACTTCCGTACGCCTCTGTCCGGTCAGAATGAGCAGCTTGACGATGGAGCCGAACGAATAGCCGATATCGCCCGGTTCGGGCTCACAGCCCGTTCATATAGCCGCCAGTTCGGCATCGTTCACCACTCGCTTGCGCTTGACGATCGGGGCCGGATCCGGATTTTCCAATCCCTCGCGGGGAAACCGCGGATGAGCCGTTGCGGCGGTTTGCGACACCAGTTGAAAAATGCCCGCATACACCAGAAGGCCGTGTTAGCCGCTTGCGGGTGACCCCCGGCGACGATCTTCTTGGTGACGTTAGCAATGTCGGTGTCGATCACATGGTGGATAGAGCGACTCCCGAGGGCAGGCACAAGATACCGGTTCAGGCTGGCCTCGACCAGTGCGGTGTTTTGAGGGTCGTTACTCGGCGGCCTGGAGGTGACCGCCATCGCCGTCCTCGGTATCGTCAGCGCTGATATGCGCCTGATCGGCAAGGAAGGCTGGCAGTTCCGATGGAGCTATGCTGGAATTTGGGTGACGAGGCTGATCAAGCGGCGCTCTGCGGCTTCGTTTCGATGACCTGGATTCCGTCCAGGAACCTGGCACCTGCGATGAGTTTCGGCAACTGATTTTGTCCTTTCAATCGTCGCCACTTCCTGGCCGCGGCCAACAGCTTGAAGACCATCAGCTGGGCGGTTTTCGAGGATAGCGAGCCCTTGGTACGCACCGTGCGATAGCGAACGGTTGCAAAGACGCTTTCGATGGGATTGGACGTTCGCAGATGATCCCAGTGTTGGGCGGGGAAATCGTAGAGCGCCAGCGACGCAATATGATCTTTCGTCAGGCAGTCGACCGCCTTGGCATACGCCTCGGCCTCCATCTCGATCGCATGCGCAAGCAATTTGCGCGCGCCGCTGCGAAGTACATCCGTCAGGGTATCATCGATTTCGTCGGGCTGACGAAGGCGAACAATGTGTTGATAGTCTCGTTCATGGCGTATCACTCTCCTTGAGAGGTACTGGCAGGCTTCATCACCCGCCTCGATACGCCGCTCTCCTCAAGCCGCCATCATCCAGTTTCCGCCATGGCTCCCCCTGATTGATCCGCTTCACCTGTGCAACTGCACAGGCTGCCCTAGCGGGGAGATTGGCCTCCAATGGCGAAAGCTTGCCGCAGGAGACCCTCCGATGACCGTGCCTATGGCGCCGCCGCTACGACAACTTGCCGACAAGCAGCGTGCGATCCACTGCCGCGCTACTGCGCCTTCAAGGGACGTCTGGATCGCGACGCAGGAGCCGATGACTGTTACGGGATCAATTCCAGGTCGCGCTGGCCGTCGCTGTGCCAGTTCGACGGTCTGGTGGCAATTTGGGCACATCTTCTGTCGCCGACAGTGGCGATGGCTGACGCTTCAACGAAACGGGGTCTTCGACGTCTGCTGCCTACGCCGATGCTTTGCGAAGTGGCATAATGTTTCGACGCACGCAGGCGCGGGCAGGGGATGTCAGTCATGAATCTCCTGACTGGCGCGGATCAGGCCGATTGGCGGGATGAAAGATCATACGACTACACCGCTGGCCTGACGCTGCGGGAGTGGGCTTGGGAGTTCTTACGCCGCAATCCAGCGTTCCAGCGCGATCTGACCGCTGCGCGCCAGCATTGCAAGACTTGGTCTCTCCAATCCTTTCTCGATATGGTCGCGTCGGCCGGCGACCTGTCACGCTGGGGTGTTCTGTTTCGCGGAGTCTTGTGGCCGCGCTTCGGTCGTATTCTGGTGTCCGCTCTGGTGCGTCCATGTGCTGCCGGTCATTGCGGAACGGTTGCCTGCCTCGTCGCCGACACCGCCGTTCGAACTCTCGGCATTGCCCTGTCGTGCAATCGTCCTGCTGGCGCCCGACAAGAGCCAGCATGTTCTTCTTCGCAATGCGGACCACGCGCTGCAGCTCGCCGTCTCGGGCGCGAATATCCTCCACCCTGTTTGCCTGCATACGCAAGCCATCTGGCCCGCGGTGCTTTTAAAGCATCGACTGAGGGGACTGGAGTGCCTCAATGCTCTCAGTCTAGGGCAACAGTTGCCCCCCCGCTTGTTTGCGCCGGAAAAGCGCGGCGTTCGTTTGTCCTTCGTTCTTCGTGCGCTCGACGGTTCGCTCGCCGGAGCACCTCATCGCGAGCTCGCCGAAGTTCTCATCGGTCAACGGCGCGTCCATGCCGACTGGGCGGATCCTCGCGATCATCTGCGCGACCGCATCCGTCGGGCCGTCTCGCGTGGCCGCGCGCTCATGAATGGTGGCTACAGAGATTTCCTAATTTGAAAAGCGACAGTCCGCGCTGTGCGTCGGTGGATGAACGTTCGCTCGCAGCTGTACCCGTCACCAACAGTTCGCCCGCCGACAGGACTGCATGGCGCCTTGCAAGTGCGCTCTGGTCTAGCTTGTCGATGCCGAAAATGAGATGGGCGAGGGTGCCAAGGCGGTGGTTCATTAGGGCCGGCCTCGACCTGGACGCACATCATTGGTCGGAAAGCGGCGTGCACCGCAATGTCGCCATAGCAGCCAAGATCCTTTGAGTCCGGACCTGCAGTCCTGTTGGACCGGCGGGTGCAACAATATGGAGGGATTTGAGGCCTCACACCGTTCCCTGGTCGACAGCTCGGTCAGACATAGCACCCACCGCTTGATTATGGAAATGGTGTGCCTGGAGTGCAGCGAGTAGCGGCTTGCTGCGCACTGTCCTAAGAATAGCAGTCATGACCCGTCTGGGGTTCTGCAACACGACGATTCAACCGCTTGGGCATTGTCGCATATCCCACAATGTAGAATGCGCAACAGGGCAAAAGCTGATCCATCGGCGGTTTATCAATGCTTTTTGGCTTGGCACGGCACATGCAACGCAATCGGCAAAAGGCGCACGAACTGAGTGGCCCATCGGCCCTAGGAGCGCTGATTTATGCCCTCCCAAGGCATGTCCGGCCCGGCAGCGAGCTCAGTCTCCTGCCGGGCATCCGTGTTTCAGGTCAACGGCGTTTGGAACTTCCAATTAGGTGGCGGCATTGACCGCAGGCCGCCCCCCGGTGGGGCGGAGAGACAGTGCAGCAGGTTTCAAATCCCGCCCATGCAAAGATATTTCATTTCCAGATAGTCCTCGAGGCCATGACGGGAACCCTCCCGCCCGATGCCGGATTGTTTGATCCCGCCAAACGGTGCCGCCTCCGAGGACATGCGTCCCGTGTTGATGCCAACCATGCCATATTCCAGAGCCTCTGCCACACGCCAGACCCGCTTCAGGTTTGAGGCATAGAAGTATGCGGCGAGGCCGTAGATCGTGTCATTGGCCTCGCGCACGACCTGATCCGCATCGTTGAAGCGAATGATCGGCGCGAGCGGCCCGAATGTCTCCTCTTGCGCGACTGCCATGACGCTGGAAATCTCGGTGAGGACCGTGGGTTCGAAAAACGTGCCATTCTTGCCGATACGCTGGCCCCCGCATCGTATTGTGCCGCCTTTCGCAATGGCATCTGCGATGTGAGACTCGATCTTGGCCAGAGCATGCTTGTCGATGAGCGGTCCGATGTCCACTCCGGCATCGAATCCGTCGCCAACCGACAAGTGCCGGATTCTTTCCACGAATTTCTTGACGAACTCATCGTGAACGCTCGATTGGACGTAAATGCGGTTCGCGGAAACGCAGGTCTGGCCGGCATTGCGGAACTTCGCCTGGACCGCACCGTCAACAGCACCGTCAATGTCGGCATCATCGAAGATGATGAAAGGTGCATTGCCGCCGGTTTCAAGGCTGACCTTCTTGATCTGGTCAGAGCACTGACGCATCAGCAGCCGTCCGACCTCGTTCGAACCGGTAAAGCTGATCTTTGGAATTGGTGCAGAGTTCACGGCCCACGCGATCACCTTCGGACGCATAGATCAGGTTGACCACGCCATCGGGAAAGCCGGCCTGATGGCGAGAGCAAACATTGCACCTAGCCACGCCACGATAAGATCGAGCGCGGCTTCGTTGCGTGCGGGTCTGTGGTCAGTGGAGGGCGGAGGAAAAGCGCTCGGCGTGCTCGCCCTCGCGATACCACTGGTTCGCGCCGGCAAGCGCCAGTTTCTGAGGCAAATCGCCGAACAGCTGGTAGAGCCTTACTCTCAGGGCTTGGCATCTATGTCGCCTACGACCGCCACATGCAGCCCGTCGCGTGCGAAAGCGGCTTTGTGGAAGGCGCTTAGATCGGAGGGCGTTACGCTAGTCAGCCTCCCTTGGGCGGTCTCGAATACGGATGCGTGCGTAGATTCCGCGCCGCCAGGCCAGCTCGGCGATCGCATGAGGTTCGCGCTCATTGGCAATGATTTCGGAGAGAAGCTGGGCGCGTATGCGGTCGAAAAGTGCTGGTGTAGCCGGATGCGGGTCCCGCCGCCGAGAATGTCGGCCAGCAGTCGAGCGCCGCGGCCCCGCACCAGGGACCGCCCATGAATGACTCATGCGAGGCGTCTCAAGGCTGTCCGCGATCCAGCGCCAGATCTCCGCCTCGCCCGAGACGCGCAGAGCTGGCCGGTTGTGCAGGAGCCGTCGGCAATATCCGCCTTCCTCGTTCGGATGGGTAACGCTTGCGATACGGAGTCTTGACTTTGGCAGTCGCTCTGTGACATTACCTATATAAAGTTCGAAAGAAGGCGATATGGATCATGCATAGGTCACAGAGACCCGAATGAAGGCAACGTATAAACGCACCTATTCGCGCTACGCGATGGAAGCGCTTGGCCTTTTCGGTAAGACCATCCGGCTTGGCCGGATGCAGCACCGGTTAACCGCACAGGAGTTAGCCGAGAGAATCGGTGTTTCACGCAGCACCCTGCAGCGCATCGAGAAGGGCGATCCCAAAGTCGAAATCGGACTGATGTTCGAAGCTGCTGCCATTGTCGGTGTGAAGCTGTTCGATGCCGACGGCAATGGCATCACAGCCCTCACAGGCCGCATGGACGATCGCATCGCGCTGCTGCCGAAGCACGTCTACAAGGCCGGCAAGCAGATCGTCGATGAGTTCTAAGGTCCCCAAGTACGACGAAGCCTATGTCTGGGTCTGGCTGCCGGGCGAGACCGCGCCGGTTGTCGCCGGGCGGCTATATGCCCATGACGGACTCGTCAGCTTCAACTATGGCAGGAGCTTTCGTGAACTGGGAAGCGCGATCCCGCTTTATCTCCCGGAACTGCCCCTGAAGGCAGGCGAATTGCCTTTGCTTCCTGGCCTAACCATGCCGGGATGCATCCGCGATGCTGCCCCTGATGCCTGGGGACGACGGGTTATCCTAAACCGCAAATTCGGTGTGAAGGGCGATGAAATCGCGCGGCTCGATATTTCAGAACTGACGTTCTTGCTGGAATCAGGCTCGGACCGCATCGGCGCGCTCGATTTTCAGTTTTCGCCAATGCATTACGAGCCGCGCGCACTGGCCAATGCCACTCTCGAAGAGCTTGTCCAATCGGCGGAGCGGGTAGAGAAAGGTATTCCGCTCACCCCCGAATTAGATCAGGCGCTGCATCACGGCAGCTCGATCGGCGGCGCAAGGCCAAAGGCGCTGATCGAGGGTGACGCCGTCAAGCATGTCGCGAAATTTTCCTCGTCTGCCGACCTTTACAGCGTCGTCAAAGGAGAATTCATAGCCATGCGGCTTGCCGCCTTGTGCGGCATCAGAGCGGCATCCGTCTCGCTCGTTCGCGCCGCAGGCAACGACGTGTTGCTCGTCGAGCGATTCGACCGGATCAAGGTCACGGGCGGCTGGCAACGCAAATCCATGGTCTCAGCGCTGACGATGCTCGCGCTCGATGAGATGATGGCGCGTTACGCCAGCTACCAGGATTTGGCGGAGATCATTCGCCACCGATTCACCGCGCCGTCGGAAACTCTGCGCGAGTTGTTCAGCCGCATTGTCTTCAACATACTTTGCGGCAACACCGACGATCATGCCCGCAACCATGCGGCATTCTGGGACGGCGCTAAGCTCACCCTCACGCCTGCGTACGATATTTGTCCGCAGGCCCGCAGTGGCCAGGAGGCCAGCCAGGCCATGCTCATCAGCGGCAATAACCGCATGAGCCGGATAGCGTCCTGCCTTGAAGCGGCGCATCACTTCCTGCTCAGCGCGCCGGAAGCTCTTGCGATTGTTGAAGGCCAGCTCCGATGCATTGCGGAGAATTGGCCGCGTGTCAGCGAGGAAGCTACGCTATCCGGCACAGATCGCAATCTGTTCTGGGGCCGACAGTTCCTCAATCCCTACGCTTTTACGGCGCTGGAAGGAAGCGCCGACGTTCTCCGCGCTCTGGCTGACGAACTACGCAACAGTGTTCACGCCTGATCCGGCGCTGGATTTCGGACAAGCTCGGCAAGCGCAAGACGCCCACAATATCGACAACCCTTGCCGTGCCAGGACGAAGATTGAACAAACGGCTCTTCAACAGTGACAACGTGCACTGCGGAGAGATGTGGAGCTGACACCGCAAAAGCCCAAGACGCGCGACTTCCCGCGATACAACTCCACATAACTGAGCGTCTACAAGCGGTGCAGCCAGCCAAACATCCAGCCATCAAAGCGATGATCGTCTGATCTTTTGCCGATGACATCACGTCGGGGAAGCCTTGTTCGAGCGCTTGCCGCTTCATATCGATACCGGCCTGGGCGTAGCGCATCGTTAGTTCAGCCCGAGTGGCCTGGCCATCGACTGATGGTGGCGATGTCAACACCCGCCTTGACGAGGTGGATGGCCGTCGTGTCCCGCAAAGGGCGATGATGGATGCTTTTTTCCGCCATGGTGGTTCCTTCGCCCGCAGCCATGTGTGCGCAGCAAGTATGGAACACCGAACCGGGTGAGCAGTGTGGGGCGGTCGTTGCTTTGCTCGGCGGGACAGGGCGATACCAGACGAAGGTCACAATCGAAGATTCAGGATCCCTGAACTCGTGCATCCGTATTGAACATCAGCGAAAACAGAGCGTAATCCCGCTGTCCAGAAGGCGTGCGGCGGACGATACGCGCCAGGACGCTCTTGATTTCCGGGCTCATCGAGATATTCGACAGGTGCCACCCACGCGCCCTCTTGAAGGGAAGTGTCACCACCAGTTGCAGCGTATCCTAATATTCGGGGTGCTCCGAAATCAGGAACCGCGCAAAGGCATCCATCGCCGCCAGCCTTGCATTGCGGGTCGCAACTGCCACGCTCGACCTCAAGTGATGTGAGAAAGCTGCCCATCCTGTCGGTATTGATGTCGGAGACCGCTTCTTTCAAGAATATCTTCCCGCTCTCCCGCGGCATGAGCCCGTGGCATGCTTCGGCCCAATGCTGTGGATTGATGTTTCTTCATGCCACAACCTCGCTGACGAGACCGCCGAAAGCCCCTTCAAAGCGGTCGGTGGCGATCTCTCGCAGCTTTGGAAGGTAGTGCATTGATTTTTCGTGGAATGGGGACCCTGTTTAAAGGGTGATTTTCGTCCAAACGGGACCCTTTAACGATGGGGTCATCAAGATGCCTCCGGCTTGATCGGAGGCATTTGTGTTTTGGATGTTGGTTTTAGAGACGATTGCAAAGATACGTCGGCTGTCGCTGGTCCAGGGGAAGTCGATCAAGGCGATCTGCCGTGAGCTGAAGATCTCGCGCAAGGTGGTGCGCAAGGTCCTGCGTTCTGAGCAGACGGAGTTCCGCTACGAGCGCAAGCACCAGCCCTATCCCCGCATGGGAGCTCGGCGTGAGACGCGGGACCGGCTGCTGTCGGCGAATGCGGCCAAGCCGCAGCGGGAGCGGCTGCCGGTCGCTTCGACGGCTTCCACTGCATTCCCCCGTCGGTGTCGAAGACCTGCACGGTGCGCTTCGACAACAACAAATACTCGGTGCTGTCGAGTGCCGTCGGTCGGCCCGTCGAGATCCATGCTTATGTCGATCGGATCGCATCCGCCAGAGGATGGCGTGGTCGTGGGAGAACACGTTCGCTCCTTTGGCCGCAACGAGGTCGTCTACGATCCCTGGCACACGGCGCGCGCCGTTCCTTAGCTGGGTCGTGCGGTCGGCAATGGAGAAGGTGCGGCGCAGCTCAAGGCGGTTGATGACGTCGACCGGCAGATGGTGTTGATCCTCACCTGGGTGCTGACCGACGGATTGAGCGCGGTCGAGGCCGCCTGTCAGGAAGCCATCGAGCACGGTGCATCGTCGGCGCCGGTGATCCTCAACATCCTGGCCCGCAGCCGCGATCCGGCGCCGGGCACGATCCTTTCCATTCCCCAAGCGCTGAAGCTAGCTCACGAGTGTCGCCGACTGCACCCGCTATGACAGTCTCAGGAGGACAAACAGCCATGGAACGCACCGAGGTACTGGAACTGATGGGAGCGCTGAAGCTCTACGGAATGCGCAGAGCCTATGACGAGATCATGGGCGCGTCGCCATCAAGCGACGGCACGAGCCGCCCAGGATTGTCGGTGATCTCTTGCAGGCCGAGATATCGGAGAAGCAGGCCCGCTCCATCAAATACCAGTTCGCTGTCGCCAAGTTGCCGCTGGCCAAGGACATCGACGACTTCGACTTCGCCGACACGCCGGTCACCCCCTGATGCGCGATCTCGCCCGGCCGCGCCTTCGTCGCCGATCAGCGCAACATCGTCCTGGTCGGCCGCCTTCACGGGTCACCCAACTCGCGCGGAAGGTCGACCGCATTGCGACGGGCGCGTGTCGACTTCCCAACAATGTCAGACAGGAGACGCAACGCTATCGGAGCGATCGCATTGCCCGAAACGATTTTCCCAGTTGGCACGACAATTGCGGTCCTATGCGCAAAAGCAAACTAGACCTGAGAGCCGCACCGCATGAATGTAGCCTCCCAATATCTGCCGCTTGTGGCGCATCACGAAGCCGGGCACGCGGTGGCCGCCATCGTTTTGCACCGTCAGACGTTCGACGACGACCGTGAACTCCCTGCTTTCTCAAGTGTTAGTATTTACCCCGACGCCGGTGACGGAGAGTGCGGTGGTGTTGTCGAAGGCGCGGGTTTTTATTCAGCGCAAGGATTCACCTCGAAGCGAAAGCCGATTTTCGAGGACGATATGGATCGATGTTTGGAACGCGATGATGCGATCCGGGAGATAGTTGCGTGTCTGGCAGGTCCTTTTGCAGACTCCGCATTCGAAGGCTATCTGGACCCGCGCGATATGGCGATGAATGCGTCCGATGGGAATGAGGGGAGCTGCGACTACGCGGATGCCAAGCGAATCTATGGTGAGTTGCGGTTCCTGATGCCGCGCCGCCCCGATTGGGGGCGGATCGAAGATTGCACGGCCCGGCTAGTACTCGATCACTGGTCGGCCATCGAAGCATTGGCCGCGCATTTGCTGGTCAAGCATGATCTCCAATTCGATGAGGCTCTGACGATTGTTGCGCCGCATCTTCCGCCCATGCCAGCAGCTACGCCGCCAGAGCGTCATCCGCAGC
>NZ_RZRY01000183.1:0-9938 GCF_003998035.1 Mesorhizobium sp. M2A.F.Ca.ET.039.01.1.1
TCCCGCTGGACCCTGCCGCGCCGGCTCCGCGACGAAGGCTGGTGGCTCGTCGCGCCGCAAAGACTGCGCGTCGCGGCGGACGTCCTGCTTTTCCCGCCGAGGTCGCGCCATGTGGCGGATACGCCGAGGAGGGTCCGGCGATGAGGCTCTTTGCCAACCATGCCATGGGCTCTGTCCAGGCATGCACGGATGCCCGAGCGCGTTGCGGTCTCATGGGCTTGTCCCGACACAGCTCCGGACCGAAAACAATTTCGCACTTTTCCTTGGAATTGCTCTAATCCTGCCGTCACCCAAGCTTACCCGCCGGACTATTGACCGATGCCGCACAACATACTCGTCGCCGACGACGACCCGCATATCCGCGAGATCATCTGCTTCGCGCTGGAAAAGGCCGGCATGAAGACGGCCGCCGTCGCCGACGGCGCGGCAGCGCTCCAGGCGGTCGAGCGGCGCGCGCCCGATCTCATCGTGCTCGACATCGGCATGCCGGAGATGGACGGGCTGGAGGTCTGCCGGCGGCTGAGGCAAAGATCCGACGTGCCGGTGCTGTTTTTGTCCGCGCGGGATGAGGAAATCGACCGCATCCTGGGGCTGGAAATGGGCGGCGACGACTATGTGACCAAGCCGTTCAGCCCGCGCGAGCTGGTCGCCCGCGTCAACGCCATCCTCCGGCGCGCGCGTCCGGCGCCGGTCGAGGAAGAAGCGGACGAGCGGGAATTCGCGCATGGCAAGCTCATGCTTGTCCCGGCAAGCCATGCGGCGAGCTTCGACGGCAAGCCGCTCACCCTGACGGCGATCGAATTCGCCATCCTGAAAGGCTTCCTCGCCCGCCCGCTTCACGTGCTTGGCCGCGACGCGGTGATGGCCAATGCCTATGCCTCGAACATCCATGTCTCGGAACGCACGGTCGACAGCCACATCCGCAACGTGCGGGCCAAGCTGGCGGCAGTCGGCTGCGCCGATGCGATCGCGACGGTGCATGGCGTCGGCTTCCGGCTCGGCCGATGCGGTGGTTGAGCAAGGAAAGGTGGCGGCCGCGGCTCGCCACCGTCGTCATCGCCATCCTGATCGTGGTCATGGCCCTGCCGCTGGTCGGGCTGTTCTTCTTCCGGCTCTATGAGAACCAGCTGATCCGCCAGACCGAGGGCGAGCTGATCGCGCAAGGGGCGGTCGTCGCCGCCGTCTATGCAAAGGAGGTGCGCGCCGCCGGCATTTCCCAGGACAGGTTGGGTTCGCCGATCTCGGCCGATCCGGCGCGGGACAACAACTATCCCTATGAACCGATCGAGCCACGCCTCGATCTCGCCTCGGACGACGTGATGCCGATGCGGCCGGCGGCGGCTCCGGCCGCCGCCGATGCCGCTTTCGCGGCGATCGGCGCAAAGCTCTCCAGTATTCTCGACGAAACGCAGAAGACGACGCTCGCCGGCTTCCGCCTGCTCGACCCGCGCGGCGTGGTGATTGCCGGCGGCGACGAGATCGGTCAGTCGCTCAGCGGGGTCGAGGAGGTGCGGACCGCGCTTTCCGGCGCTTATGCCAGCGAGCTCAGGCTGCGCATCCCCGACCAGCCGCCGCCACCGCTTTATTCGGTGAGCCGCGGCACCAGGGTGCGAGTCTTCGTCGCCATGCCGGTCGAACTCGACGGCAGGGTCGCCGGCGTGGTCTATCTGTCGCGGACGCCGAACAACATCGTCAAGCATCTCTATGGCGAGCGCGGCAAGGTGACGTTGGCGGCCATCGCCATTCTCGGCGGCACGCTCTTGATCGCGCTGGTGTTCATCCGCACCGTCAGCCGGCCGATCTATGCGCTGATCGAGCGGACGAAACGCATCGCCGCCGGCGATCGCGACGCGATCAGGCCGCTCGCCCATCACGGCACGCGCGAGATGGCGGCGCTGTCGACGGCCTTCCTCGACATGGCGACCAAGCTGCAGGCGCGCTCCGACTCCATCCAGACCTTCGCCACCCATGTCTCGCATGAGCTGAAATCGCCGCTGACGGCGATCCAGGGCGCGGCGGAGCTGCTGCGCGATTCCGGCGGCGCGATGGACGAGGCCGAGCGCAAGCGCTTTTCCAACAACATCGTCACCGATGCCGGGCGGCTCAATCTCCTGGTGCGCCGGCTGCTCGACCTGGCGCGCGCCGAAAACCTGGAGCCGAGTGGCGAAAGCACGACGCTTCGTGCGGCGCTGGCATCCTTGCCTGTCGACGCCAGGCTGGAGACGCGGCTCGAAGGCGGCGGCGATATCAGGCTCGGCATCTCGGCCGAGAATCTCGGCATCGTGCTCGCCAACCTCATCGACAATTCGGCGAGGCACGGCGCCCGGCAGGTGGCGATCCATGCCTCGGCCGATGGCGAGCGCGCGTCGATCCAGATAGGCGACGACGGCGACGGCATCTCGGCCGCCAACCGGGCCAAGATCTTCGAGCCGTTCTTCACCACGCGGCGCGAGACCGGCGGCACCGGCGTGGGGCTCGGCATCGTGCTGGCCCTCCTAAAAGCGCATGATGGCACGATCAGGCTGGTTGACTCCGAGCGCGGCACGCGCTTCGAGATCAATCTGCCGGTCGTCTGAGAACCGGGGTGGCTTGCTACGCAATTCCGTACGGAAAACCGCTACACACTTTTCCTGGAATTGCTCTGATCGGAGAAAAAAGTGCGCTACGACATCGTCATCATCGGCGGAGCCATCGTCGGGTCCTCGGTCGCCTATCATTTGCGGGAGGAAGGCTTTACCGGCTCCATCGCGCTGATCGAGCGCGATCCGCAATTCTCGCATGCGGCGACGACCTTGTCCTGCGCCTCGATCCGCCAGCAATTCTCCATCCCTGAAAACATCCGCCTGTCGCAGTTCACCCTGAAACTGTTCCGGCGGCTGAAGGAAACGTTCGGCGCCGATGCCGATATCGGCTTTCGCGAAGGCGGCTATCTCATCCTCGCCGGCGAGGCCGGGCTGCCGATCCTCAAGGCCAATCACGAGACGCAGGTCGCCGAGGGCGCCGATATCGCGTTCGAAGACGCCGGGCAGCTGGCGCGCCGCTTCCCATGGCTGTCGGTCGAAGGCATTTCCGCCGGCGCCTATGGCCGCAGCGGCGAGGGCTGGTTCGACGCGCATGCGCTGTTGACGCTGTTCCGCAAGGCGCTGCGCGACAGGAAGATCGATTTCATCACGGCTTCCGCCACCGGCATCAAGCGCGAGGGCAACCGCGTCACCGCTGTGTCGCTGGACAATGGCGAGACGCTGGAAGCCGGCACCGTCGTCAACGCCGCCGGGCCGAATGCCGGCAAGGTTGCGGCTTTTGCCGGGCTCGAACTGCCGGTCGAGCCGCGCAAGCGCAACGTCTTCGTGTTCGAGGCGCGCGAGAAATATGCAGACATGCCGCTCTTGGTCGATCCGTCCGGCATCTATGTGCGGCCGGAAGGCTCGGTCTACCTCACCGGCGGCGCCGAGCCGGAGGAAGGCGATGTCGCGCCCGACCCCAAGGACTTTGAGGTCAACTGGCCGCTGTTCGAAGAGGTGATCTGGCCGGTTCTGGCCACCCGCATCCCGGCTTTCGAGGCGATCAAGCCGACGCGCGCCTGGGTCGGGCACTACGACTACAATACGCTCGACCAGAACGGGGTGATCGGGCCGCATCCGGAGGTCGCAAACTTCCTGTTCGCCAACGGTTTTTCCGGCCACGGCCTGCAGCAGGCGCCGGCGGTCGGCAAGTCGATCGCGGAGCTTGTCATGCATGGCGGGTATCGCACGGTGGATTGCACGGCGTTCGGCTATGAGCGGGTGGCGGAAGGAAGGGCGTTCAGGGAGCTGAATGTGATTTGAGTCGCTCGCGGCTTTCCTTGGACGCTGGTACGAGGCCCCCTCTCTGTCCTGCCGGACATCTCCCCCTCATGGGGGGAGATCGGCAGTTTCGGCGACGGCGCTTTTCCTGCAACGCCGGAGATTGGCGAAAGCCGGCGTGACATCCGATCTCCCCCCTTGAGGGGGAGATGCCCGGCAGGGCAGAGAGGGGGCGAAGGATCGCGGCGTCTGTTTTCATGTCGCCGCGTGAAAATACCCCTGCAGCCACCCAAGCACGCGCGCCCAGCCTTCGGCATGTTCGGCCGCGGCGTCCGGAAAACCCGCGAATCCGCCGTGGCAGATGGTGAGCCGCGTGTCGCCGCCGATTGGCTCAAGCAGATAGGCCACTGTCGTTTCCTTGCGGCCAAGCGCCGGATGGGCCCAGTCGTAGCGCCGTGTCTGCACGATGCGGCGCGGCATCTCGATTTCCAGAAACTCGCCGCTCGCAGGGAGCCGTCGACCGTCGGCCGTTTCCACGACGACGCTCCAGCTTCCGCCGACGCGAAGATCGGCGTTCCATCCGATCATACGATAGGTTTCGGGCGAACCCCACCAGCGTTCGACCTCAGTGGTGACCAGCGCGGCAATGACCTCGTCCGGCGAGGCGGGAAGCTCGGCCGAGGCCATGACCGTATCGGCGTTCGCCATGGCTTGCGGCAAGAATAGTTGAAGCATCGCGCGCACCCCCAGCGAAATTGTCTCGTGTCCGAAACGAAGTTCAGCCCTTCGACGGCGGGCGCTCGAAACCCTTGCCGGTTTCGAGCAGGCTCTTGAGGCTCGCCAGCACCAGCGGCCAGCCCTTGGAGACGTTGGCGATCAGCCTGTGCGGGCCGTCGGCCTCATGGATGACGGCGAGTTTTATCAATTCGCCGTCCGGCTCGATGGTGAAGGTGCAGCGCGTGTAGCCGTCCTCCTTCATCTCCGGCAGCCATTCGTTGCGCCATTTGATCACCAGGCGTTTCGGCGGGTCGACCTCCAGGATCTCGCCGGAATCGGCGACGCGCCCTTCGGGGAAGATCAGCTTCCAGCTCGAGCCGACCTTCCAGTCGCTCTCCTGATGGGAGCAGAGGAAGAACTGCCGGTTGAATTCCGGATCGGTCAGCGCCTGCCAAAGCTTTTCAGGCGTGGTGCGGATATAGGTGACATAGACAAAGCTGTTCTCGCTCACGGCTCTTCCCTTTCAAGGCGTTGCTTCAAGTCGCTCAATGCGTTGAGCCGATGGCGCTCGAACTTGCCGATCCAGCGCTCGGCGATCTCGTTGATCGGAACGGGGTTGAGGTAGTGCTCCTTTTCGCGGCCGCGGCGCATGGTGGTGACGAGGTTCGCCTCCTCGAGAACCGCCAGATGCTTGGTCACCGCCTGGCGCGTCATATCCATGTGCTCGCAGAGCGCGTTGAGGGTCTGCCCGTTCCTAGCATGGAGGCTGTCCAGCAATTGCCGGCGGGTCGGGTCGGCCAAAGCGCGAAAGACGGCATTCATGCTCATGGCTCTAATATGCAACCATTTGGTTGCATGTCAAGCGGTGAGGCGCAAAAAGATCGGGTGCCGGGCTGCGCGGACTGGCGCCTTCAGCTGCGGGAGCGTCAGCGCTTGCGGGAGAACCAGAAGGCGTCGGCCATGCGCGTCATGCCGATGCGCTCGTAGAAGCCGACGGCGTCGGGCATCGAGATCAGGCTGATGGCGACCGAAGGGCCGAGCTGGCGGCGCGCCTCGTCCATCAGGCCTTTGCCGATGCCGAGCCCTTGCGCCGAGGCGGACACAGCGAGCTCGGAAATATAGCAGACCCAGGAGAAGTCGGTGACGCCCCGCGCGACGCCGACAAGCGGCTTGCCTTCTTTGTCGAGGCGCGCGGTCAACACTAGGTTGGCATTGTCGAGCATCCTCTTCAGGCGGGCCTCGTCATCGATGGGCCGCGTCTCGCCGAGGCCGGATTCGACCAACACGCGGCGGAATTCGGCGACAATCGAGCCTGGGCTCGCTGGCGTAGAGGACTTTGGAAGGATCGGCCATGGCGGCAGACTGCACCAGCCGGCCAGGATTTCGAAGCCATTTTGAGGTGTCATTCCGTCCGCAAGCCATGCCCCGCCATTGGCCCAAGCGCCGTGCACGAACAGTTGCCTTTCATTTGCCGCCGGCTTTGTGTAAACCGTCCCGCAAATTCCCCGCAGCCACGAAGAAGACGGGCCAGGTACCCATGGATAAATTCACCAAGCTCACCGGCGTCGCCGCGCCAATGCCGATCGTCAATGTCGACACCGACATGATCATCCCGAAGGATTATCTCAAGACGATCAAGCGCACCGGGCTCGGCACCGGCCTGTTCGCCGAGATGCGCTACAATGAGGACGGTTCGGAGAACCCGGATTTCGTGCTCAACAAGCCGGCCTACCGCAAGGCGCAGATCCTGGTCGCCGGCGACAATTTCGGCTGCGGCTCGAGCCGCGAGCATGCGCCCTGGGCGCTGCTCGATTTCGGCATCCGCTGCGTGATCTCGACCTCTTTCGCCGACATTTTCTACAACAACTGCTTCAAGAATGGCATCCTGCCGATCACGGTCAGCCCGGAAGACCTTGACAAACTGATGGACGACGCCTCGCGCGGCTCCAACGCGACGCTGTCGATCGACCTGGAAGCCAAGGAAATCCGCGGGCCGGACGGCGGCGTGGTCAAATTCGACCTCGACGATTTCAAGCGCCACTGTCTGCTGAACGGCCTGGACGACATCGGCCTCACCATGGAGAAGGCCGGCGCCATCGCATCCTTCGAGAAGCGGAACGCCGAGCAGCGCCCCTGGGCCTGACATTCTGAACGTAGTGGCCCGGCCGTTCGCGGCCGGGTTCGTGGCGACTGAGTGGAGGGGACAGTCATGACACGCTCGCTTCTGGCCGCTTCGGTGGCAATCCTTCTCGCCACGATCGGCACCCACGCGCAGACCACCGCGCCGGCCGCGTCCGACCAGCCGGCTGCCGATCAAGGCACGGCCGACCAGGGCAGCGACCAGGCTGCGTCGGAGGACGACAAGCAGGCGCCGATTCCGTTCGAGGGCGGGCAGCTCACCATCACGCAGCCGGAGCAGGACGGCGAGAAGGTGCTGTCCTATGACGGCAAGCAGCTGGCCAGCAATTACGACGTCTTCTTCGACAAGATCGTCAAGATCGGCGACGTGAACGTCGCGCTCGTCGATGTCGGCGACGGCGGCAATCAATGCGGCCCGGCCAAGGTCATCGTCTGGAAGAAGGACGGCGAGATTGAGACCACCACGGTCGAGCAGGACGAATGCGGCGCGCCGCCGGCCGCCGTCTCCGACAGCGCCATCTATTTCGTGCCCTACCTTTTGCCAGGCGATTCCAAGCCGGTGCTGCAATGGTCGCCCACGGAAGGGCTGACGACCTCCGGCAACCTGACCTACACGCCGGAGCCCGGCACCGACTGGAAGGATGTCGACCCGTCAAAATACGACAACATCATCGACGCCTTCCACAATGAGGCGGTCTACAAGGCCGGCCAGGCGCTGCTGGGCAACGACATGCCCGACATGGCGACCAGCCTGCTGGTTGGCGGCGGCACCGAAAAGACGGCATCAGGCGCCTTCTACGCCACCGGCTGCGTGCCGCATGACTGCGGCGGCAATGACGGCTTCATGGCGGTCGACCCGGCCAAGCAGAAGGTCTATTTCGCCCGCCGCGGCGACAATGGCGAGCCGCAGGCCTGGCCGCCGGTCAAGGACTGGCCGGCGGATATCAAGAAGGCCTATGAGGATGCTCAGGGTTCGGGGAATTAGGCCGATTTGTGCCGGGTAGCGATCCTTCGCGCCGCGCTGTCCCGCCAGCATCGCGTTGTCTGGCTCACGACTGTGTCGTCCACGCATCTCAGAATGGTGGAGACAACCAACGCGAGGCTTCCATGCGCAAGCTCATCTCCACCGGTTCCCCCTTCGAGAAAACCGCCGGCTATTCGCGGGCGGTGGTGCAGGGCGACTGGTGCTTCGTTTCCGGCACGACCGGCTATGACTATGCCACCATGACCATGCCCGAGACGGTCGAGGCGCAAACGCGCAACTGCCTTGCCACCATCGCCACGGCGCTGGCCGATGGCGGCTTCGGCATGGCCGATGTGGTGCGTGCGCATTACTACATCACCGACCAGGCCTATGTTGACGTGGTCTTCCCGATCCTCGGCGAGGCGTTCGGCGACATCCGTCCGGCGGCGACGATGATCGTGTGCCAACTCAACAAGCCGGAAATGAAAATCGAGATCGAGGTGACGGCGCTCAGGCGCACGGCATAGAGGCCTGCGCCGCAATGCGGAGGGCTCCCGGACAGACAAAGCAAAGGAGCGGCTCATGGTGAAGGTCAGGCGCATCGTCGCCAATATCGAAACCCCCGACATTGCGGCGGCCAAGCGCTTTTACCAGGACGTGCTCGGCCTTGATGTCCTGATGGACCAGGGCTGGATCCTCACTTGCGGTTCGGCCGAGACCATGACGGTGCAGGTGAGCTTCATGGCCGAGGGCGGGTCGGGCACGCCGGTGCCGGACCTGTCGATCGAGGTCGATGATGTCGACGCGGCGCTTGCGGGCATGAAGAAGGCCGGGTTCGCCGTCGAATACGGCCCGGCCGACGAGCCCTGGGGCGTGCGGCGCTTCTATGTGCGCGATCCGTTCGGGCGTTTGGTGAATGTTCTTTCGCATCGGTAGGCGCTGCTCCAGCTTGGGTTCCTCTCCCCCACGAAATGGGGGAGAGGTGGCCCGGCGAAGCCGAGACGGAGAGGGGGAGCGCCCTACGAAGGCTCCTCTCCGTCCGCTTCGCGGACACCTCTCCCCCGCTTTGCGGGGGCGAGGAAACCAAGCTTCGAGAGGTCCCCTTGCGCCCAGCCCGCTTGGCGTTTAGCAAGGCGCCGGTTCAATTTCTCTCCCGGGACGGTTCTCCATGGCTTCGAAAAATCTCTTCCTGCTCGCCGGCGACGGCATCGGCCCCGAGGCGATGGCCGAGGTGAAGAAGCTGATCGCGGCCATGAACGACAAGCTCGGCAGCGGCTTCGCCACCGACGAGGGCCTGGTCGGCGGCTGCGCCTACGACGCGCATGGCGCGGCGATCTCGGACGCCGACATGGCCAAGGCGATGGCGGCGGACGCGGTGCTGTTCGGCGCCGTTGGGGGACCGAAATGGGATGCAGTGCCTTACGAGGTGCGGCCCGAGGCCGGGCTCTTGCGGCTGCGCAAGGACATGGAGCTGTTCGCCAATCTCAGGCCCGCGATCTGCTATCCGGCACTCGCCGCGTCCTCCTCGCTCAAGCAGGAGGTGGTCGAGGGCCTCGACATCTTGATCGTGCGCGAGCTCACCGGCGGCGTCTATTTCGGCGAGCCCAAGCAGATCATCGATCTCGGCAACGGCCAGAAGCGCGGCATCGACACCCAGGTCTACGACACGTTCGAGATCGAGCGCATCTCGGGCGTCGCCTTCGAGCTCGCGCGCACCCGCCGCAATCACGTCACCTCGATGGAAAAGCGCAACGTCATGAAGTCGGGCGTGCTGTGGAACGAGGTGGTCAGCCAGACGCACAAGGCGCGCTATTCCGACGTCAAGCTTGACCATATGCTGGCCGACGCCGGCGGCATGCAGCTGGTGCGCTGGCCGAAACAGTTCGATGTCATTGTCACCGACAATCTGTTCGGCGACATGCTGTCCGACATCGCCGCCATGCTGACCGGCTCGATCGGCATGCTGCCTTCGGCCTCGCTCGGCGCGCCAGATGCCAAGACCAAGAAGCGCAAGGCGCTCTACGAGCCGGTGCACGGCTCGGCGCCCGACATCGCCGGCAAGGGCATCGCCAACCCGATCGCCATGATCGCCTCCTTCGCCATGTGCCTGCGCTATTCCTTCGGCATGGTGGCGGAAGCCGACAAGCTCGAAGCGGCCATCGCCGCCGTGCTCGACGACGGCCTGCGCACGAAAGACATCATGTCTGAAGGCATGAAGGAAGTCGGCACCACCGAGATGGGCGATGCCATCATCGCCAAGTTCCTTGGCTGATCCCGGCACCGTCGACATTCGCTGGGCGAGGGTCGACGATGCCGAAGCGCTCGCCACCCTGCTC
>NZ_RZRY01000184.1:0-9905 GCF_003998035.1 Mesorhizobium sp. M2A.F.Ca.ET.039.01.1.1
GCCCTATGCGCCAGCCGACGATGAGATAGCCGGCATCGTCGCCATCAACGGTGCGCGCTCGCGCGGCGACCAGATGCGCGGCGGCGGCGAGCGCCCACGCTGGCACCCGATCCGCCGCGCAGGCAAGAAAGCCGCCGGTCGCCGACTGGACGGCGTCGAGCACAATGGCATGCCCGGACTGCGCGAGGTGCTGGCGCTATGAGCGTCTACGTTGACAACATGCGCGCGCCCTTCGGCAAAATGGTCATGTGCCATATGTGGGCCGACACGCGCGCCGAGCTGTTCGCCATGGCCGACCGCATCGGCGTCCAGCACAAATGGTTCCAGCGCCCGCCCGGCACCGGGCTGCCGGGAATGGATGCGTCCTGGGAGCATTTCGACATCGCGCAGAGCAAGCGCGCGCTCGCCGTCGCCGCCGGCGCGATCGAGACGGACAAGTATGGCCCGCTCGAATTCGAAGCCCGGCGCAAGGGTGACGAGGAAAAGCTGAAGCAGATCGCCGAGCTGCGCGCCAAAGGCTTCGGCGACGCGCCGCCGACCATCAGCCCGAGACAGGGGAAACTGCTTTGACCCTGCCATACATCTTCCGCTGGGACCGCTTCGGCCGCAATGGTCAGCCCTGCGCTGTGACCGCGCGCAGCAAGCCGGCGCCGGGAACGTTCGTGCTGCCGGGCTTCGGCCGGCCGGCGTCGCCGCGCTTCAACTCGATCCGTGTCGAGTTTGCCGACGGCTTCGCCATGATCACCAGCGGCAACGCCATCCGGAGGGCGAAGCCGTGAACAGCCTCATTCTGGAAAACGGCAAGACGCCCGAGGAATGGGTGAAAATCTTCAAAGCGGAGCGCGGCGTGCATCTGTCGGCCAGGACGATCCGCGAAAACGCGCGCCGGCTCGGGGCTTGCCGGATGCTCGGCAAAGTGATGATGCTTTTGCCGGAACATATCGACCGACTGTTTCAGGAGCCGAAAGCTTGCCCCTCGAACTCTACGAACGCGACGGATGGTGGTGGTTCAAAGGCCGAATCGACCGCATACCGGGCGGCAAATACTACCGACAAAGCTCTGGCATACCTGTCACAGCGCCAGAAAGGGACGCCCAAGCGGCAGTCGCGGCCTTCGAACTCAAGGAGATCAAACGTGATCTCGTTGGAGACGAAAGGGCGCTGACCTTCGCCGACGCGGTGCTGCTCTATCCCGCGAACCCGATGGAAGCCGGCGACCTGGCGAAGATTCTGCCCCACCTCGAAGATCGCGCCTGCGCCTCGATCAAGCCGCAGGAGGTGCGCAACCTCGGGCCTCTGCTCTACCCAATGGGCTCGACCGACACCTGGCAGCGCCACGTCGTCACGCCAGTGCGCGCGGTCATCAACAACGCGCACGATCTCGGCAAATGCCCGCCGATCCGGATCAAGGCCTATCCGAAGGCAGAGCGGCTGAAGCAGGACCGCGCCCGCGGCAAGAAGAGCCGCGTCGAGAAAACGCCCGGATCATGGGAATGGCTGCTCGCCTTCCGCACCAAGGCGAACCGCTACCAGGCTGCTATGGCGCATTTCATGTTCGTGACCGGCGCCCGCATCGGCCAGGCCGTCGCGCTAAAGCCGGCCGACCTCGACCTGCAGAACGCCCGCGTGTGGATGCCCGAGGCGAAGGGCATGGAAGCGCAGTGGGTCGATATCCCGATGGACCTGGTTGTCGAGCTGGCGAACCTGCCGCCGCGCCGGCCGCGCAAGGGACCGCACGGCAAGACGCGCGTCAAGGAAGCGCGCGTATTCGGCTACGCCAACAAGGACGGCGTCTACAAGGCATGGAAGACGGCATGCAAGAAAGCCGTCATCAGCGAGATCATGCCCCACGCCGCCGGCCGGCACGGCTTCGCCACTGAAATGCTCGTCAGGCAGAAGCTGGACGCCCGCACCGTGGCCAAGGCCGGCCGCTGGGCGGACTTGACGCTGATGCAGAAAACCTACACTCACGCCGAGGATACGACGGACAAGGTACAAGCCGCCCTCCGTACAGGACGCGTACAAGCCACCAAGGCGACAGCAGCTAAAGCACGGGGATCAAAGCGGAAATCGGCAAGCGGCTGACGCCCTCCGAAGGCAGAGGTCACAAGTTCGAATCTTGTCGGGTGCGCCAATTTCCAATTGCAGGACAAGAACTTAGCGCCACACCATGCTTAGCTGAAACGCGTTCAGGCTGAGCGGCGTAAGCGCTGAGAACCTGAGTTTGAGGGAGCCATGTCGCCGCAAACCCGCAGATTCGGGCAAATGAGCGTGAAAGCATCAGCTTCCAATGGACGAGTTAAGAAATAGAAGGTTGAGCGCTGCCCACGTGAGCAACGCTCAACTTGATCGAAAATGGGGTCGGACACGGACAGTCGGCTTTCGGGGCGGCTAGCCAGAGAGCGGATTCGGTGGCCCGGCGAAGAGGCACTATTCCGCAGGTTGCTACCTCAGCGGGAGTTGCACCCATGATCTGTTCTCCTGTAATTCACATCGTCAATGGGCCGCCGCCAAGCGGCCCATTCTGGGCTTGTTTATCGCATCTGGCTCATGGTGATCCGGTCGAACATGCGGCCGCCGAACCATTTGCGGATAGCGATCATGGGCTTGACGTATTTGCCGGCAGCGTAACGGGTCTTGCGCGCCCGGACGGCCTTCCCTGGGTGAGGACTCGTCGATATCGAATGTCCCCCGATCACCTCGGCATTCCGCTCGGTGGCAGCAGTCGCTTCAGAGCAGCGATGCGGAAGGGTGCATTGACGGCGCCGTAGCCCTTGTAGCCTTTTCGGCGCTCGACGACCTCGAAGAAAAGGCCCTCGCCATAGTTTTGGCTGTAGAGCTGGAAATACTCGCCGGTCTCGTCCCGGTCGTAGAGGATGTTACCGGCCCGCAAGCGGTTCGTCAGATCGGGATCCAGGCCCAGGCGGGCTTCAAGATCATCGTAGTAATTCGCCGAGATTTCCAACGCGTGGAAGCCAAGCGGTTTCAACCGACCCGCCGTGGCAAAAATATCATCGCAGGCGAAGGCGATGTGCTGAATGCCGGAGCCAAAGCTATCGGCGATGAAACGGCCCGCCAGCGTCTTGCGGCTTTCGGCGCCGTTGAGCGTGAGCCGCAGTCCGCCATCTGAGCCCTCGACGACCTGGCTTCGCACCAGACCGCTCGGATCGACGACGTCGACCACTGGCAATTTTCGAGTTCGGAAGATGGAGGTGTAGAAAAGGAGCCAGGTGAGCATCTCCTCATAGTTCATCGTCTGGGCGGCATGATCGATACCGACGAGGCCGCAGCCCGTGTCGCCTGTTTGCGGCAGCGGATCGAATTCGACGTCCCAGACTTTGGCGAGCGTATCGTCGACGAAATAGATGACGCCGCCGCCGACGCCGCGGATGGCGGGAATAGAGAATTCGCCCGGACCGCGCTGCTCGGAGAAGGTCTCCGCGCCAAGCGCCCTTGCCCGCGCCACCGTCGCCGCGGCATCGGCAACCCTCAGCCCCATCGCATAGGCGTTGGTTCCGTGCACGACATAGGAGGAATGGGCAAAACCATCGTGTCCGGTGTTGATGACGATGTTGACGCCACGGTGGCCACCTTGCCGCCAGACGGTCACGTCGCGGTTCTTGTGGCGGGCGGACAGCGAAAAGCCCATGGTCGAGAGAAGCGCCGCCAGTTCTTCGCCTTCCTGCTCGTTGGCCGCGAACTCGATGAATTCGATGCCCGAAACGCCGATGCGGTCCGGCATCTCCGGCGGATCGATTGCAATTCCAGGCTCGGCGCGGCGCACCTGGTCCATCAGGTAGATAAGCGAGCGCCTTCCATCCATGGCGATCGACTTCGGCGAGCCGCCACGGAACTGGTCGTTGAAGATCTCCAGGGACAAAGGCCCGTCGTAGCCTGTCGCCGCTACCGCCCGCGTGAAGTCGATGACCGGCAAGTCACCCTCTCCCGGCATGTTGCGGAAATGGCGGCTCCAATAGAGCAGGTCCATGTCGATCAGAGGTGCGTCGGCAAGCTGCACGATGAAGATGCGGTCCCCGGGGATGGCGCGGATGGTCCCGACGTCGGTCTTTCTCGCCAGTGTGTGGAAGGAATCGAGGATGAGGCCGATGCTCGGATGGTCCGCGCGGCGCACGATCTCCCATGCGTCGCGGTGGTCGTTGATATGGCGCCCCCAAGCCAGCGCTTCGTAACCGACGCGCAGGCCCCGGCGCGCCGCGCGCTCGCCCAGTTCGCGGAAGTCGGCGGCGGCCCGGTCTATGCCGCCAAGCGCCATTGGCGAGACGTTGGAGCAGACAAGCATCAGGTCGGTGCCGAGTTCCCGCATCAGGTCGAACTTGCGTTCGGCCCTGTCGAAGGCGTGCTGTCTTTGCGGCTCCGGCAATCCTTCGAAATCGCGGAATGGCTGGAAGACCGTAATTTCCAGCCCATGATCGCGAACCATCCGTCCCACTTCGGCCGGCGTACCGTCGAAAGCCAGGAAGTCGTTCTCGAAGATCTCCGCGCCATCGAATCCGGCCGCGGCTATGGCTGCGAGCTTTTCGCGAAGGTCGCCGCTGATCGAGACGGTGGCGATGGAGGTCTTCATCGTTGTTGGCGCGTCAAAGGAGCGCGATGGCACGCGTTGGTCCACCAGTCGCGCCCTTAACCTTCGGAATGCCGAGGAAAAGACGTGCGCCGGCTTCCGGGATCGCATCGAGATTAGCCAGGCACTCCACGCCCCAACGGCCGCTGCCCAGCCATTCGTAGTGGACCGGAAAAGCTCCGCTTGAGTTTAAGCCGGTGTCGAGCGAGAGGGTATCGACGCCGATACCCTTCACCTTGCGTTCGTTAATCAAAAACTGCGCGGCCTCTACATGAAAACCAGGGGTGTGGTTCTTCTTCTGATCGTCTCTGCCAGCGAATTTTGGATCGCCGACCAACTTGTGCCAGCCGGAGTTCATCACCACGCAGCAGCCTTCCGGCAGGGGACCGTTCTTCGATTCCCAGGCCTTGATGTCGTCCGGGGTCAACGCCGTGTCCGCATTCTCGGCCGCACGCGCTGCGATGTTGATGATGGCGACCGGGACTATCAGATCCGCGATCGGGATCAGATCCGCCGTCATTCCATCTGCGGAGAAGTGGATCGGCGCGTCCATATGCGTGCCACTATGCTCGACGATCGTCCATCGATTGAGGTTCACCTTATCCTTGGCAAAGGTGACGAGATGTTCGACGGTGAACCATTTCTCACCGCTGAAGGTCGGAAAGCCCTCATAGAGCGCGTGCGAGAGGTCGACCGTATCGGTGAAACTGATCGGCGCCGCTTGGGCCGGCGGCACTGCCGGAAGCGCGGCGACCGCCGCCGCGCCAAGCCCAAGTGTAAATCCGGCTTTGAGCAAGCCTCTGCGCGTCGCATTTTCGCAGATCGAGTGAAGGCATCCTGGAGGGCACATGCGATCTCCTTCCCCTTTGATGGTTAAAAGTCATGCCGGTCTATACTAACCAGTTCGTTCATTCGCCCGCTTCCGCGAGCGGGTGATGGAGCCGCTATGCGTCGATCAATTCCTTCAGCGATTTCACGGCCGTCGCATATCCGCGAGGGCCGAGACCGGCGATGACGGCGGTCGCGACCTTCGAGACCAGCGAGCGGTGATAGATTTCCTCGCGCCGGTGGATGTTGGAAATGTGGAGCTCGACGATCGGCCCGGCGAACATCTTCAGCGCATCGAGAATGGCAATCGAGGTGAAGGAGAACCCGGCCGGATTGATGACGATGCCGGCGCCGTCGTCGATCGCCTGGTGGATCCAGTTGACGACCTCGCCCTCGAAATTGGACTGGTGGAAGCGGAGCGGATGTTCGCCGGCCGCCTCGCGGCACATAGCCTCGATCTCGGCGAGCGTCGTCCTGCCGTAGATCTCAGGTTCGCGTGTCCCGAGGCGGTTGAGGTTCGGGCCATTGATCACAAAGATTGATTTCATTCCGAAGCTCCCTGTCACCCCTGATAGCCGAGCAAGCGCGGTAGCCAGAGCACAAGCCCCGGAAAGAAGGTGATCAGCGCCAGCGAGCCGATCATTGCCCCGAGGAAAGGCAGTACATTGCGCACCAGGTCCCTAAATGGCACTTCGGCGATCCTGGCCATGATGAAGAGCAGCAGGCCATAAGGCGGCGTGACGAGGCCAAGCATGATGTTGACGACGACCACCACGCCGAAATGCACCAGATCGATGCCCAGCGCCCGCGCAGTCGGGATGAGCACCGGCACGATGACCAGCAGGATGGTCGTTCCCTCCAGCACGCAGCCCAGCAGCAAAAGCAGGATGTTGACGAGGATCAGGAAGCCTGTGGGCGATAGCTGCCAGGCCTGCAGCAACGCGCTCACCGACTGCGGGATGTTCTCGACGGTCACCACATAGTTGAACACCAGCGCACCGCCGATCAACATGCCGATCGAGGCGCTGGTGCGGGCGCTCACCAGCACCGAGCGGTAGAAATCGGCGAAACTGACGCTGCGATAGAGGACGACCGAGACCAGCAAGGCGTAGGCGCCGGCGACGGCGGCCGCCTCCGTCGGCGTGGTTGCGCCGCTGTAGATGCCGCCCAGCAACACCACCGGCATCATCAGCGAGGGCAACGCCTGCCAGGTGATGCGCGGCATCTCGCGCAGCGGCGTCGGCGGTTCGACCGGAAAGCCGTGGACGCGGGCATGATAGGCGACGATGGTCATCTGACCCGCCGCCATCAGCAAGCCGGGCACCACGCCGCCGAGGAAGAGGTAGCCGATCGAGGCGTCGGAGACGAGGGCGTAGACGACCATCGGGATCGAGGGCGGGATGATCGGTCCGATCACCGCCGTCGCGGCGGAGAGCGCGGCAGCATAGCTCGGCGGGTATTTGCCGTCCTTGGGCATTATCTTCTGCATCAGCTTGCCGGGCCCGGCGGCGTCGGCGATAGCCGAGCCCGACATGCCGGCAAAGATGATCGCCTGGACAATGTTGACGAAGGCGAGGCCGCCGCGAAAGCGGCCGACAATGGCATTGCAGAAGCGCAGCAGCCGCTCGGTCATCGAGCCGATGTTCATAAGTTCGGCCGCCAGCACGAAAAGGGGCACGGCGAGAATGATGTAGTTGGCATACATGCCGTTCAGCAACTGTTCGGCAACTGTGCCCATGTCGAGCCCGGCAAGCAGCAGATAAAGGATCGAGCCGGCGATCATGGCATGGCCGATCGGCAGACCGAGAAAGGCCAGTGTCGTGATCGCGATGACCGACAGGGAGAAGGGGCTGGCGAGGTTCACGTGCCGGACCCCATTTGTGTCGGATCCGGCTTCTCAGGCGCCGGACCGAAGGCTGCCTGCCAAGAAAGCCACAGGTAGCGCATCAGGGTCGCGACGGCAAAGACAAGATAGATCGAGAAGAGCCAGTCGAAGCGGAACTTCAGGTAGGCGGTGTGCTCGACCTTCATGAAGGTCACGTAATCGAACACCGCTGGCAACGAGATCGTGTAGAGCACGATGAGCGCCACGGCCGCCGTCATGAACATGACGCGGCGGATGCCTGGTCCTGCCGATGCGTAGAAGAGGTCGAAGCGGATCTCTTCTTCCTCCCGGATCACGAAGGCGGCCCCCCAGAGCACCAGCCAAATCCACAGCATCACACTGAGCTCGTTGGTCCAGCCGATCGGGAAATTCAGCAGATAGCGAAAGACGATCTGCAGGATGAACGCGGCAAACATCAGCGCCATCATGGCGGCCAGCACGGCCTCCGCGAGGCGATAGAGTCGGCCGGCGATTTCGCGCGGATTGGCGTTCAAGATTGGTCCCTCACGGCGGCGGCGTGGCGGCGCCGGCTCCACGGTATTCACCCTGGAGCCGGATCGGTTCAGAGCGCGTTGATTTTCTCCAGCATGCCGGCCGGCCAGTCTTTCGCCAGGTCGGACGCCAGATACTGCTCTTGCACGTGCTTGCGGAAGGCGGCGACGTCTGGCTCATAGAGCTTCAGCCCCTTGCCTTTGAAAAACTCGACCAATTCCTTTTCCCGTGCCAGATGCTTGCCGGTCGAGAACTCGATGGCCGCGTCGGCCGCGGCCTGGAGCCGCCCCTGCTTGTCGGCTCCCATCTCGTCCCACACTTTCTTGGAGACGGCCAGAAGATCGAAGCCGACGAGATGCGACGTCAGCACGATCTGTGACATCACCTCGTAGAATTTCATGTTCTCGACATTCGGCAGCGGATTGTCCTGCCCGTCGATCGCACCGGTCTGCAGGCCTGTATAGACCTCGGCATAGGCCATCGGGGTCGGGTTGGCGCCCAGCGCCTTGCCGAGGAACTGCCAGGCGTCGCCGCCAGGCATCCTGAGCTTGACGCCGGCTAAGTCGGCCGGTGTCTTGACCTCCTTGTCGGGCTTGAGGCCCAACTGGCGCACACCGAAGTAGGTAGGCCCGAGCACCTTTATGCCGAGCTGGTCCTCGGTCATCTTCTTCAACTCCGCGCCCGACTCGCTGGCGAAGAATTTTCGCATGTGCGCCGCATCGCGGAACAGATAACCCGCGGTGACGATGGACCATGCCGGGATCTGCTTGGAGACGTCCTGCGGGGCGATGTTGCCCATTTCGAGGTTGCCGCGCTGCATGGCGACAAGCTCGGTCCCCTGCTTGAAGAGGTTGCCGCCGTAGTAGCCTTCGAAGGTGAAGTCGTCCTTGATGGCGTCGGCGAATTTTTTCATCATCTCGGCGCGGATGTCCTGCTCGGAGAACACCGCCGAGAAGCGCAGCTTCGGCTTGTCCTGCGCAAAGGCCGGAAAGGCCGCGGCGGCCGCTATGGCACCGGTGCCGACAAGAAACTGGCGTCGGTTTGCGTTGAAAGTCATATTATCCTCCCTGTTCTATTCCCTTGTTCCTGATTGCGTCAGTCGCCGCTCGCCGAATGCGGAACGGGCGTGTCGCCGAAGGCGTCGAATGCTGCCCGCATTCGATCGATGTCGGGCACGATGCCGGTGAAAAGCTCGAAGGCCCGCGCCGCCTGATGGACCGCCATGCTCTCGCCGCTCAGCGTGCGGCAGCCACGCCGCCGCGCCTCGGAGAGCAGCTCTGTCTCCAGAGGGAAGTAGACGATGTCGGCAACCCAGCAATCCGGCCTTAGCAGCGCTGGATGGAGGGGGATACCAGGCAGCTTGGCCATGCCGACCGGCGTCGCATTGACGATCCCGTCGACCCGCGCCGCTGCCGTGACGGAGTCGGAGGCAACCGTCACGCGGTTGGCGCCAAACCGAGACGTCAGCTCTGCGGCGAGCGCGGCCGCCTTGGCTTCCTCGATATCGAAGAGCCGCAACTGCCCGACGCCGCTTTCGAGAAGGGCTTGAGCAACCGCGGCGCCCGCTCCGCCTGCGCCAAGCAGCAAAACGGTATCGCGCTCCGCATTCGCCATCTCGAGCCGGAAGCTCTCTTTGAAACCCCAGAAGTCGGTGTTGTGCCCGATGCGGCGACCGCCGCTGAAAACGACCGTGTTGACAGATCCGATCCTTTCCGCCGCCTCCGACAATTCGTCGAGCAGCGGAATGATCTCCTGCTTGTAGGGAAATGTGACGTTCAGCCCGTCGAAGCCGAAATGCGCGGCGAAAGCGAGTATGTCGTCCAGCCGCAGGGCGCCGTCGCCCATGCGATCGGCGTCGAGCAGGCGATAGATGTAGGCGATCCCTCGCGCCCTCCCCTCGGCTTCATGCATTGCCGGCGTTCGCGATAGCTGGATGCCACGCCCGATCAAGCCGACCAGAATGCGCCGCGGATCGGCGGCGGCATGCCGATCGGCCCCGAAGCTGGCGGAAACTGATGCCAATCCGACCTCCCGATGCCGCCATGCCACTGGCAAGGTCCTCCCGGCATCACCAGAACTTTGTACCGTTCGGTTGATTTCGTCAACAACGTTGTACGA
>NZ_RZRY01000185.1:0-9888 GCF_003998035.1 Mesorhizobium sp. M2A.F.Ca.ET.039.01.1.1
AGGATCGACAGCAGCGTCGTCTTGCCGGAACCCGACGGCCCAAGCAGGATCGTGTAGCTGCCGGGGTCGATCGCCAGCGAGACGTTCTTCAGCACCGGCAACTGGCCGAAGCGGTGCGAGACGTTGCGGATGTCGACAAGGGGCGCGCTCATGCCGGCTTTCTCCGCAACAGCGTCAGTTCGAAAAACACCACCAGCACGATGGAGACGGCAAAGACCAGCGAGCCGACGGCATTGGTCTTGGGATTGAGGCCGGAACGCAGCAGGTTCCAGATTTCCACCGGCAGCGTCGTCTCGAAGCGGGTGAGCAGGAAGGAGATGACGAACTCGTCCCAGGAAAATGTCATCGACAGGAAGAAGCCGGCGAAGATCGCCGGCGCCATCACCGGCACGGTGATCAGGAGCAGCACCTTCCATTCGGCGGCGCCGAGGTCGCGCGCGGCGCGCTCGATGTTGATCTGGTGGTCGCCCATCTGGCTGTAGATGATGGCGAAGCAGAGCGGCAGGTTGATCACCACATGGCCGATGCCGGCCGCAAGCAGCGATTTCGGCACACCGGCCCAGTTGAACAGCACCAGCAGGCCCATGCCGATGATGAGATAGCTGACGGTGAGCGGCAGCGTGATCAGCCCGCGCAGCAAGGCCGAGCCCGGCAGGACGAAGCGCGCGAAACCCCAGGCGGACAGAAATCCGAGCGTGACCGATGCGAGCGAGGACAGCACCGCCACCAGCAGTGAATTGACCAGCGCTGAGGTGAGCCTCGCGTCTGAAAGCACCGCCTGGTACCAGCGCAGCGACGGGCCGGTGAAAGGCGGTATAGGGAAGGAGGTGGCCTGCAGCGAGAACAGCACCAGCACCACCACCGGCAGGAAGATGAAGCCATAGACGGCGACGGCGTAGAGCCAGGCGGCGAAGCGGACGGCGGCGCGCATCGTCAGGCCCGCTCGATCTTCAGCCAGCGCGCGCAGGCGAGATAGGCGATGGTGACGACAGCCATCAGGATGATCGACAGCGCGGAGGCCAGCGGGAAATCGCCGCGCCGGCCGATCTGCATCATGACCAGCTGCGGCATGACCAGCTCGTTGTTGCCGCCAAGAATCTGCGGCGTGATGTAGTCGCCGATGCAGAGCACGAAGGTAAGGAAGGCGCCGACCATGATGCCGGGCAGGGTCAGCGGCAGCACGACATGCAGGAAGGTCCGCACCGGCCCGGCGCCGAGATCGGCGGCCGCCCTGCGGTAGCTCGGGCTGAGCTGCTTCAGATTGGCGAAGATCGTCAGCGTCAACAGCATGACGAAGAAATGCACGAAGCCGGTGACGGTGGCGAAACGCGTGTTGGCGAGCTGCAGCGGCTCGGCGATGAGGCCCATGCCGGTCAGCGCCCGGTTGATGACGCCGTTCTGCGCCAGCACCAGCAGCCAGGAATAGGAGCGCACGACATAGGAGGTCCAGAACGGCAGCACGGCAAGCATCAGCGCCAGCCGTTGCCAGCGTTGCGGGACCATTTCGGCGAGGATCCAGGCGAAGGGATAGGCGAGCAGGATCGAGATCACGGTGACGATAGCCGTGACCTCCAGTGAGTTCACCATCGACCGCCAATAGGACGGATCGGTGAAGAACTGGCTGTAATTGGCCAAGGTGAAGCCGCCGCCTTCATGCGCGGTGAGGCTGGAAAACCCCATGGCGATGAAGGGCAGCACGAAGAACAGCAGCGTCCACGCCAGCGCCGGCGTGACCAGCGCCCAGGGCAGGGCACGCGAGTTGCTTCCAGAAACACTCATCGGCCGATTTACTGCGCCTGCAGCATCTCGGTCCACATGTCCTGCATCTTCTTGTCGAGGTCGGCGTTCGGCGCCGGATAGGCCTGGGCGCGGGCGAGGAAGCCAGGTTGCTCGTCGAAGCGCAGGATCTTCTTCTGCTCGTCGGTCAGCGCCGCCTTGGTGTTCGCCGGCATGCCCCAGTAGCAGGACGAGGTGGCAAGCCGCGCCTGGCCCTCAGGGCTCATGATGTACTGGATGAATTTCAGCGCCATGTCCTTGTTCTTGGAATCCTTGAACATGGCGAGCGACTGCGACCAGAGCACAGCACCTTCCTTCGGGATCGAGAAGTCGAGCGCCGGATTTTCCTTGGCAAGGCCGGCCGTGACCCACTCGCCGCCGCCGACAAGAACGTCCACCTCGCCGGTGGCCAATGCGGTCTGGCTGGCGGTGACCTCGCCGACCAGCTTGGCATTGGCCTTCATCTTGAGGAGCTCGGCCTTCAGCGCTGGCAGGTCGGCCTCGGTGAGATCGGCGGTCTTCTTGCCGATCGCCAAAGCCGCCATGCCGATCACCGGCAGGTAGTAATCGTAGATCGCGACCTTGCCCTTGTATTTGTCGCTGGTGAGCGAGGCCAGCGACTGCATGTCGGCCGGGTCGACCTTGGTCTTGTTGAAGCCGATCGTGTTGTAGCCGAACTTTTCGGTGATGCCGTAGCGCTTGCCGTCGACGATGGTCGACTTGTCCATCTTCACTTCCGGGAAGAGGTCGGCGAAGGGCAATTTATCCTCGGGCAGCGGCTCGAACAGGCCTTTTTCGACGCCGCGCGGCACGTCGATGGAATCGATCACCATCACGTCCCAGTCGCCGGGTTGCGACTGGTCGACGATGGCCAGCCCCGCTCCGGTGCCTTCGAACTCCTTTACGTTGACCTTGACGTCGTTTGCCTTCTCGAAGGGCTCGAGCAGCGCCGGATCGGAATGGTCGCACCAGATCAGCGCATTGAGATCGGCGGCCTCAGCGCCACCGGCTGCAAGAAGCAGCGCGGCGACCGCGCAAGCGGCTGCGAGATGGGACTTGAGGGTGGAAAGCGGATTGCGGGCGTTGACGGTCATCGAGTGTTCTCCCTGCCTTGCTGGCTTGTTGGAAGAAAAGTTGAACCAATTCTAAAATTGAGTCAATTATGATTTTGTGGCAAAGAGGCCGATATGAGCGGATTGCGCGAACGGCAGAAGGCGGACAGGCACCGCCGCATCATCGATGCGGCCACCGCGCTGTTTCGCGAGGCCGGCTATGAAGGCGCCAAGATCGAGGCGATCGCCGCACAAGCCGAGGTCTCGATCGGCACGATCTATAATTACTACCAGAACAAGGGGGACATCCTCGGCGCCATCGTTTCCATGGAGGTCAACGAGGTGCTGAATGCCGGGCGAGGCGTGGTCGCCAGCCCGCCCGCCAATGTCGGCGACGCGCTCGACACGCTGATCGGCATCTATATCGAGCACTCGCTGAATTACCTCAGCAAGGAGATGTGGCGCCAGGCGATGGCGATTTCGACGCAACTGCCCGACAGCCTCTTCGGCCAGACCTACACCGCGCTCGACCGCGAGCTGACCCGGCAGATCAGCGCGCTGATCGCCCGCCTGCAGCAGATCGGCCTTGTGCGCGCCGACATCGACGGCTCGGCGGTGGGCGAGCTGATCTTCAACAACATGAACATGATGTTCATCGAGTTCGTGAAGCGCGACGAGGCGAGGATACCGGAGCTGAGGGCGGCGATACGAAGGCAGAACCGGGTGCTGGTGGCGGCGATTGGGGTGTGAGCTCGCCGTACGACTATGCTGCGAAGGGCCTGGAGATCCCCATTCGAATGGAAATTTTGGCTTAGCTGTGATGCCGTCAATGTCATTCTTTTATCTTACCCCACATTCCACCTGTGAAGCTATCGGTGTCCGCGATCTGTGAAGCTATCGGTGTCCGCGATCCTCAAAATCTGAACGGGGTCTTTGTTATACCGCAACCCGAACCATCCTTCGTATTCCAACCGGACAGAAAATTCTGCCATCGGTCTCCAGAAGCGCGCCAAAAATATCTCAATTGGATTGGCTAATCTCCGGGTACGTGTCCACTTCCAGAGGCTTACTGGCGGTAAATGCAAGCTAGCAATGCTGCTTAAACGCGCTATGAACGTGGCATGAGTGCGGGCGGAGACGGGGTGATAGATGTTACGCCGCTGGTCGAGGTCGCTCGACCAGCGGGTGAGAACCTGCCATTTATACCCCGCCGTTTCCAGGCTGGCGGTCGGCTTGAGATTGCTGACAGCGCAGGCATCCAAAACACATTTATTACGACTTGTGTCCTTTGCGGTGGGGTGATCGCGGGGGAAGAAGCGTCGCTGGAGCATCCACTTCCGCAATGGCTGCACAAATATGCTGGCGATGTGGGCGAAAGGAAAGCTTCAGCTTTCCGAGTGTCTGAGACCATTCAACCGACTTGGCGTCAGCTTAGCTTAAATTCCCACAAAGAATGCAACAGGTTGTTTGCGCGGAAGATAGAGGACCCATCGATCACGGCTGTGAAAGCCATGGTTGATGGCGGGAGATTGACGTGGACCCAACTTGACGCGGCCTTCGATTGGCTGGACAAGATAAAATCCGCTTCTGCACATATGGCGACCGCGTTGCGTGGTCACAATATTCGACTTGGCTATGGCGATATATCGTTTCCCAACAAACGTGTGGGAGCATTTGATCGACTAGCAATAATTTACAGGATATCAGATGGTAGGCCTCCACTTGACCTGTGGGATTGTCTCAACGATGGTTTTCTGACAACGCCGTCAGCAATCACGCTCCGTGTGAAAGACCTAGTTATCGTGTATTCCAGCAGTACCTTTTTGTTATCAACAGCTTTCGGACTCGGGAAAAGCATGAATCAGAACGGTTCGGCCACGTACATTCCCGGTGCGGGAATTTTCGCCCCGGGCTTTGGAACCCGTTTTTGTCGCATTCCTTCTGCCAAGATTCTAGCCCAACCGATGCGTCGGCAATATCAGAAAGAGGGTTGGTTAGATCATAGTCCTGCTCTTCAGAAAAATGGCGATGGCAGGGTTTACGAGCTAATTGGAAGCAGGTGGATTAGGGTAAGAAGTTGCGACTTCTCAGTTCTGCCAAAACTTAACAGTCGGCTGGGATACGCGTTGGCCGCCCTCGAAACTGTCGAATGGATCATCCTTTCTAAAGAGCAAGACGAAGCGCGGTATGGGACGCCTGAAAGTTTCTTCCTAAAGAGCCTTCCTGCGCTGCATGACGAAAAACGACAGCTGATAAAGTATGTAACCGACCTGCGAGGCGGCTTGCCTATATCTGAAAGCGACCGCACAACGGGTCCGTAAAGTGGGTCCGGCCTTCATCATCGGGAGAGATGCGAGAGATCGGCCCCGTTAAGCACGTGCGCGTCAGGGGGCGAGGTATCAAGAAGTCAGGCTGAGTTGTGAAACTTCTGGTGCCCCCGGCAGGGATCGAACCCGCGACCTTCGGTTTACAAAACCGCTGCTCTACCAGCTGAGCTACAAGGGCACGGCGCTCCGGTAGCACATTTCGTGCGCCAGTAAAGACAAAACTCAGTTTTGGCTTGCTGGTGGAGGCTGTGGCTTTGCCGACCTGCTGAAAAGTGGCGCACCGCTTCCTACATCCTGTTCAGGCGCAATCGCATCGAACGGGGTGCCGCATGATCAGATTCGTCATCATCCTGCCGCTCATAGTCGTGACCTGGCTTCTCCTGGTGAAGGTCGTCAGCGATCTGAAGAAAGGCCAATATCGACTGGACCGGCGTCGCCACTTTCGTCGGCTTCATCGTGCTCGCCTTCTGGCTGAGGCATGTCACGGGGATGGGATGAGGTGAGCGAATAGCGAATAGCGAATAGAGGACCTCAGTTCTGGTCGCTATTCGCTATTGCCTACGCGCTATTCGCTACTCCCTTGGAAAAAATCTCAAAAAATCTTCGAACCTTTCTCGATGCCACGGCGACAGACGATCAAGAGGCGGATGGTTCGCCTCTCCAACGAAACCAGGAGATCGTCATGTTCAAGCGCACCATCGTTTCCGGCCTCATCGCCACCACCGTCGCCGCCGGCTCGCTCGTCGGCACCGTCCAGCCTTCGGCCGCCCACGGCCATCATCACCGCCGCGAGCTCGGCATCGGCATCGCCGCCGGCGTCGGCGGCTTCGTGCTCGGCAGCCTGCTCGCCCAGCAGCAGCCCCGCACCGTCTATGTCGAGGAAGGCGGCTATGAAGGTTCCTGGCATGTTCGCCGCTGCATGGCCCGCTACGGCAGCTATGACCCGGATACGAACACCTATATCGGCTACGACGGTTACCCGCACTATTGCCATCTGTAAGAGAAGGCGGGCCAGGAAAGAGGGGCTGCACGCGGCCCCTTTTCTTGCGTTCGAGCGTTAGACACCAGTTCCCAGCACAGGGATTTTGACTGGTCGGCTATGTTTATGTTGCGCATGCCTTGGAGATTGGCCGAAACGCCACTCAGTCGTCATCCACGGGCGGAGCAAGGAGCGAAGCGACGCGCGCAGACCCGAGGATCCATTCCGTGATGCATGAGCGCTGCCGCGGTGCAGAATTCTGCTCCGCTGCACTCTTAACCACGGTCACGGAATGGATTCCAGGGTCTCCGCGACGCCGCTTCGCGGCTGCTCCGCCCAGGGATGACGAGGTTGGAAGGCTTCGGCCAATCCTTGGCGTTTGCGCTGATTTCCCGGAAAGGAACGGTGAAAATCGTGCCCGTCGACAAACGGCAGCTTTCAAAATCCCTGTGCAGTGCCACCAGCCTAACTGGCTTGGTTAAGCGAACAGCTTTCCCGCCCCGACCGATTTAGGAATTGGGCTTCAGCTCCGGCATCGCCAGTCCGGCCGCCTTGCAGGCGCCGCTGACTGAGGCGTCATTTATCGCGACGAGTTCGAAACTGTTTCCGGCATCGGGATAGATCTTGCCGATGAAAGGCTCGTTGCCGCCCGAAGAACCCTTGTCGTCGACATAGCCGCACACCACGATTTCGTGGCGGCCGTTCAAACTGCGTTCTCCGGCGAGCATCGTTCGGAACTTGGCGGCGAGCGGGTTCTTCAGGTGCTGGCGGACGCCGGCGGTGACGATCTCCTCCATCGCCAGCGAGATCGGAACAGGATCGACCAGCGGGTTGCCGCTGGGATTGCCGATGGGTTCGACCGGCGCCGGTGCCGCCGCCACGCATCCGCAAAGCGAAGCGGCGGATAGAAGGACGACTGTTTTCCGCATGCGTGCCCTTTCGCACGCATCCCGACGCCCCGGCAAGATGGTCAAGCCGGTGGTCCGGCCTATGCCCGGTCGGATCCTGCCAGGCATCCAGCGATGTACAGCGATTTTGCAAGCGTTTAGTCTGGCTTTGGCGCCAATCGAGGGGAGGGTGGCATGGACCAGCAGGATCCCAAGGAAGAACGGGTCGAACCAGTTTTCCGCAACGGCACCATCACCATCGTCGGCATCCTGCTTGCGTTCTCGCTAGGCTTCATCACGCATTGGGCGGCCAACCCGATCCCATGGCAGACCTACCACCTGGTCGCCGTCCTGCCGATCCTGGTCGGCATTGCGCTGCAGATCCGGGCGCTCGCCATCCTGCTCGACATCAAATCCCTGCAGCGAAGCGTTCATGACCGCGCCAGTCGGATATTTATCGCCGGCCTTATCCTGGCGGCCTGCGGCGTCGGGTTGGCCATCCTGCTCGATTTCTTCGACATATCGGCCAAGAGCGCCTTGCCGGGCGTGTCCTAATACGCTTTCACGCCCCCGATCATCTTCGTCACCTCGACCGCGGCGTCGTGCACCAGCGGGCCGATTTCGGCCAGCCGCTCGGGCGTGACCCGCACCGTCGGGCCGGACACCGAAATGCCGCCGATCGGCTCGCCATATTCGTTGAAGATGGCCGCGGCCACGCAGCGCATGCCCGGGTGGCGTTCCTCGTCGTCCACGGACCAGCCGCGATGCTTGATGGTGGCGAGATCGTGGGCGAGGGCCGAGATGTCGGAAAGCGTCTTGTCGGTGTAGCGCTGCAGGCCTGCCTTGCGCAGGATCGCGGCTACCCGTTCCGGCTCGAGATGCGCCAGCACTGCCTTCCCGATGCCGGAAGCATGGAAGGGGCTGCGTGTGCCCGGCCGGAAGAAGGCGCGGATCGCCTGATGCGTCTCGACCTGGCTGACGAAGACGACGCAATCATCCTCGGCGACCCCCAGATTGGCGGTCTCGCCGGTCTTCTCCATCAGCTCCTGCATGACGATGCGGGCGCGGTCGACCAGCTTGCGCCGCCGCAGGAAGGCGGCCCCCATGCGATAGGTCTCGACGCCGACCGACCAGAGCTGGTCGGTCGTATCGAACTCGACCATGCCGTGGTTTTCCAGGGTCGTCAGCATACGATAGGCGGTGGAGGCGGCAATGCCGCTTTGCGCGGCGATTTCGCTGAGCGACAGGCCGCTGGCCTCGGCGACGATAGCGAGGATGCGCAGCGCCCGGTCGAGCGACTGCACCGACGCCGCTTCGGATGGACCATTGAAGGCGCGCGGCCGGCCGCGCTGGCGTTTTTCCGTCGTTTCCATAGGCGGCATTCTCGCTGAATTCGCGCGAGGTGCAATGAAAAAGTTTTTCATCGTTCTGGCAGGGTGAATTTCTGGAAAACCGAAAATGACGTGAATTCAACGGGTAAACGCCGTTTGCTAGAAATGAAAAAATATTCTGAAAAAATTGAAAAATCGAACGCGCGCTGTCACTATCAAGCCAACCAACGAAATGGAGGCTTGCAATGGCCAGGATGCGCGCTGTCGACGCGGCGGTTCTCGTTCTCGAAAAGGAAGGCATCACCAATGCCTTCGGCGTGCCGGGCGCGGCGATCAACCCGCTCTATTCGGCGCTGAAGGCGCGCGGCACCATCCGCCATGTGCTTGCCCGCCATGTCGAGGGCGCCTCGCATATGGCCGAAGGCTATACGCGCGCTAAGCCCGGCAATATCGGCCTCTGCATCGGCACGTCCGGTCCGGCCGGCACCGACATGATCACCGGCCTCTACTCGGCCTCGGCGGACTCCATCCCGATCCTCTGCATCACTGGGCAGGCGCCGCGCGCCCGGCTGAACAAGGAGGATTTCCAGGCCGTCGACATTGCTTCGATCGCCGCGCCCGTCGCCAAATGGGCGGTCACCGTCATGGAACCTTACCTGGTGCCGATGGCGCTGCAGAAGGCGTTCCACCTGATGCGCTCCTCGCGCCCCGGGCCGGTGCTGGTCGACCTGCCGCTCGACGTCCAGCTTGCCGAGATCGAGTTCGACATCGACGCCCATGAGCCGCTCGCGCCCTTCAAGCCGGCGATGACACGCGCCCAGGCCGAGAAGGCGCTTTCGATGCTCAACGAAGCGGAAAAGCCGCTGATCGTCGCCGGCGGCGGCATCATCAATGCCGATGCATCCGACCTCTTGATCGAGTTCGCCGAAGTCACCGGCGTGCCGGTCATCCCGACGCTGATGGGCTGGGGCGCGATCCCCGACGACCATCGGCTGATGGCCGGCATGTGCGGCCTGCAGACGTCGCACCGCTACGGTAACGCGACGATGCTGGCGTCAGACTTCGTCTTCGGCATCGGCAACCGCTGGGCCAACCGTCACACCGGCTCGGTCGACGTCTACACCAAGGGCAAGAAATTCATCCATGTCGACATCGAGCCGACGCAGATCGGCCGCGTCTTCGCGCCGGATCTCGGCCTCGTCGCGGATGCAGGTGCCGCGCTGAAGATCCTGCTCGACGTCGCCACCGAATGGCGCACGGCCGGCAGGCTGCGGGACTGGTCGGGCTGGGCCAAGGAATGCCAGCAGCGCAAGAAGACGATGAAGCGCAAGACGCATTTCGAGCAGGTGCCGCTGAAGCCGCAGCGCGTCTATGAGGAGATGAACAAGGCCTTTGGCCGCGACACGACCTATGTCACCACCATCGGCCTGTCGCAGATCGCCGGCGCGCAGTTCCTGCATGTCTACAAGCCGCGCAACTGGATCAATTGCGGCCAGGCCGGACCGCTCGGCTGGACGCTGCCGGCAGCCCTCGGCG
>NZ_RZRY01000186.1:0-9831 GCF_003998035.1 Mesorhizobium sp. M2A.F.Ca.ET.039.01.1.1
GCCATGGCGAAGGGCGAGTTCGGCGGCAGGCCGAGATCCGGCCGCTCCGGCACGATCGGTCCGAAATCGGGCAGCACGACATCACTGGCGCCTTGCACCGTGAAGGCTGCCGGCTGCACGGTCGGCTGTTCCGACAGGCCCGGCTGCGCGGCAAAGGCCTGCCCCGAATTGGTCAACTGTCCAGGGAACGGCACGGCCGGCGGCGCGCCCACCGAGAGGCTCGGCGACGGGCCGTTCATGGCCACCATCACACCGGTCGGCAGGCCGTCCGACGGATCCGGCCGGTTGTTGCCGGGGCGGTAGGACGCCACCAGATACTGGTCGTCGTCGCCATCGAGCGGCGCGCGGCCGACATATTCGACTTTGACCCGGGCCGTGCCGACCTTGTCATAGTCGAGCATCTGCGCGGCGCGTTCGGAGACGTCGATGATGCGGCCCTCATGATAGGGACCCCGGTCGTTGACGCGAACGATCACGGAACTGCCGGTCTCCAGATTGGTGACGCGGGCATAGCTCGGCAGTGGCATCGTCGGATGCGCCGCCGTCAGATGCGTCATGTCATAGACTTCGCCATTGGCGGTCAAACGCCCGTGGAAGGCATCGCCATACCAGGAGGCCAGCCCGACCTTGGTGAAGCCCTTCTTGTCTTCCTTCGGATAATACCACTTGCCGCGAACCTGGTAGGGCTTGCCGAGCTGGTCGCGGCCGCCGCCCCGGCGCATGAACTGGACGCGCGGGCTTGCCTTCACGCCATATTCGGATTCCGCGAAATATTCCTTGGGACGGGCCTTCTTGTAGACCATCCCCTTCGGCTGGGGCTGTGAGGCGCAGGCAGCCAGCAGCAGGCCCGAAAGGGCGCACAGGGCGAAAGCAGAAGCGCGACGAAGACGCGGGCGCGTCGGAGTCTGCATGTTTTCGATTGTCCCCTACCGTGCTGCACCCGACGGAGCCAGAGGTCGCCCGTTAGGCCAACACCTTGATCCCCAATCCCTTTTGCACAGGAATTGCTTATCACGATGTTAATCGATTATGGCCGCAACAGGGCGAGATTGTGGCATGAGTGCAGAATGCCGCTCGGAAAGTCCGTGCTCGTTCGAGAACGCCCTGCTGCCAATAGCGCCGGCCACAAGATCGCCAGCGCGTCAAATCCGAATAAGAGTGCGGGTTTGTCCTGCTATTGCGGCTGCACGTTGGACGGCAGCTGTTGGGCCGTCGCACGAGACAGCTTCTGGCGCTTCGTCAAAACCGGCTTCTCATAGATCTTCTTCATCAATTCCCCCGTTAGAACATTAGCAGGTAGAGATTGGCAGGGTTTTGGCGGCATTGTCAATTGCATCTGACCGGCTTCCTGGGATTGCCCCCGGCTCCCGAGAATATGATTGAGCCTGTCCTGCGATTGACAGATCTTTGCGCGGCGCACTAGAGCATGGAGCGCATGCGTTCTTGTCGGCACAGTTTTGCTGTTAACAGGACGAAGCGCCTCGTGAAGATCACGATGGAGGGATGGCCGAGCGGTTTAAGGCACCGGTCTTGAAAACCGGCGTGGGCGCAAGTTCACCGTGGGTTCGAATCCCACTCCCTCCGCCACAATTCCAATAAAATCAAAAACTTAAGCCAAGCTGTCGGGCCGCGGCATAAGTTTTAGCCTAACCGGATATGAAAAGGCCCGGCAAGCCGAAGTTGGCCATCAATAACCAGTTGGGATCCACGGATCGGTGTCGTACCCCAAGCGATGGTCCAGGAAATTTGCGGCCTGATTTGACGGACGCGCAACAACCACCGTGCCTGTTGATTTGCAATCCAGTTTCGGTGCCGGCTTGCCGCTGCCAGCCTTCATATGTGCTGCAGGACAAGAGATTGCTGCCTGAGCGGTGGCTACCTTTTTCTTTTCTTTCGCAACGGCTGCTCCGGTGGCCGCCAATACCATTGCTACGCCAAACACAACGAGTTTCATTGAAACGCCCTCACCCTGCACAATCCGAAATGATCGCGCCTGCGTTAACGTTACGTCAACTATATGTTGTCCGCAACGACGATTCCCTGTTTCGATCTCTGGTTGCGTTCGATGAAATCGCAGGTGGCAACCATGGAAGCGATCTTCGACGACATCGCAGCAGCTCTGGGAGCCCCGCCGAGGCGGTTGCGGGCAGGCTACGGCGCCTGGCGCTACGCCTGGCTGAAAGCCGCGTCGCAGTAGGCGTGGGCATAGCTGTCGTCCGCGCTGTCGCCGGCTGAATATTAGCAGTTTCTTGTTGTAAGCCGCTGACGAGAGCATAGTCCTATCGGCGGGTACGAGGAGCTTTTGATGGAGAGTTCCATGCGACTGATCATTCTGTTGGTCGCCTGCGTCGCTGTGTTCATCGTCCGGGATGGCTTGGCCAACAAGAGCGCTTATCGAATTGCGACAGTGAAAAGCCTCGAACAGGTGGAAGGCTTCGGCCTGGTACAGAACTAGCGCCAGAAGTCGCCTGGCTCATACTGCTGGTCAGCACTCCAAGCCCCGCGATATTGCAGGCCGTTGGCCTCAGCCAATTGAGGGCTCAGCATGGGCTATCCTACCCGTCCTCGTGCTCACGCGGCGTGAGCCTGTCATGCGACACTCCGGGGCCTCGCTAGGGTCGGATGCAGGTCTGTCAGGGCTGACTTTTTCCGGGTATCCGGGTATATCGCGACTTCCGTCAAGGGGATGCGAACATGGCGCCCCCTGCGCCGACCCGGACCTTTGTGCGCACTAGCGATTCTGCAAGTCACAGCCGCCAAGAGTTGTGCGCTGCTTGTATTGGTTGGTGGGCGAAGCGTCCTGACACCCATGTCGGTCAATCGTTGGTGAAACACCGTTTATTTGATTTCTCGGACAAAATATGCTGCTTCTCGCGCCCATGAAAAAGCTCTGCCTGATGGTTCTGGCGTCGCTGGCGCCGGTCTTGCCGGCCAAGGCGATGGACAATGCGTTGCGCGCCGGCCTGATGAAACTCGATCCCGAAACCCGCCTCGAGCAGCGGTGCGACGCAGAAGTGCTCGACCGGATCAGCCACGACGATCGCAACTACAAAGCCGACCGGGTCGTGGCCTACGCCTTCGCCACGCCGCAGATGAGCGCCGATGCCATCAAGAGCTCAGGCGCCGCCTTCCGCAGCAAGGGCCAATGGTACCGGCTGAAGTTCAAATGCCAGACCGCGCCGGACCATATGCAGGTGCTGCAGTTCCGCTACAAGATCGGTGACGAAATCCCCGAATCCGACTGGGCCAAATACAATCTCTACGACTAGTTCCCGCCCGCCCGCTTGACCGGCGAACACCCGAAATGATTGAGGGCTTGCGCTGGCGGCGCCGTTTTCCGGCGATGTCCGAACCTGCGTCTTGACGCCGATGGACCATGCCTTTAGGCCCGTCCGGCAAAGGGCCATGTTCATTTCAGGCAAGGATTTCTAGTCGATGGAAATATTCACTGCCACAGGCCTTTCAGCTCTCCTCCAGGTCGTCGCAATCGATCTCGCGCTCGCCGGCGACAACGCAATTGTGATCGGCCTCGCGGCGGCCGGCCTTCCCGCGGATCAGCGCAAGCGCGCCATCATTGTCGGCATCGCTGCGGCCACGGTCCTGCGCATCGTCTTCGCCCTCATCACGCAATGGCTGCTGAGCATCGGCCCGATGCTGCTCATCGCCGGCGGGCTTCTGCTTCTGTGGGTCTGTTGGAAGATGTGGCGCGAATTGCGCGTCAGCCATGACGACGAGCGCGATGCGACCGAAGCGCTGTCGAACAACGACTACAACAAAGACGGATCCGTCGCCGGCAAGGGAGCACGCAAGACCTTCTCTCAGGCCGCCTGGCAGATCGTAATCGCCGACGTCTCGATGTCGCTCGACAATGTGCTCGCCGTCGCCGGCGCCGCCATGAAGCATCCGACGGTGTTGATCATCGGGCTGGCCCTTTCGATCGCCCTGATGGGTTTTGCCGCTTCCTTTGTCGCCCGGCTGCTGCATCGATATCGCTGGATCGCCTATATCGGCCTGCTGATCATCTTGTACGTGGCGATCAACATGCTTCTCGGCGGCGCCGTGCAGCAGTTCCCCGACCATTTTGCCTTCCTGGCGCCCTGGTTCGGGTCGGACGCTCACTAGAGCAATTCCAGGAAAAGTGTGAGCGGTTTTCCGTCCAGAATTGCGTCAAAACAAAGGGATAGAGCGGTTCGCCGTTTCCGTGAAACGGTGAAACGCTCTAGCGCTCTTCAGGGGCGAATGCCTGGCGCAAGCCTCTTGTCCTGGCCGGCGGCAGGTTTGCTTCTGTGCCGAAGCGTGCTATTGCGCCGCGCGAAATGGCTCAAAGCCGCGCCGTAGATCGACCTTCAGAGCCAAAGGCTCAATCCTCGATCTCGCCTTCACCTCTTGGAAAACAAAATTTATGTCCGCCCCACGCGTCAGTTTCGTCAGTCTTGGATGTCCGAAGGCGCTCGTCGATTCCGAGCGCATCATCACGCGGCTCCGCGCCGAAGGTTATGAGATCGCGCGCAAGCACGATGGCGCCGACCTCGTCGTCGTCAACACTTGCGGCTTCCTCGATTCCGCCCGCGACGAGTCGCTCAACGCCATCGGTTCCGCCCTTTCGGAAAATGGCCGTGTCATCGTCACCGGCTGCCTCGGCGCCGAGCCGGACGTCATCCGCGAAAAACATCCCAATGTGCTGGCGATCACCGGCCCGCAGGCCTATGAGAGCGTGATGGCGGCGGTCCACGAGGCGGCTCCGCCCAGTCACGATCCCTATGTCGATCTGCTGCCGCCGCAGGGCGTGAAGCTCACCCCGCGCCACTACGCCTATCTGAAGATTTGCGAGGGCTGCAACAACCGCTGCACCTTCTGCATCATCCCGGCGCTGCGCGGCGATCTGGTCTCGCGGCCGGCGGCGGACGTACTGCGCGAAGCCGAAAAACTCGCCAAGGCCGGCGTCAAGGAAATCCTCGTAATCTCGCAGGACACCAGCGCCTACGGCATCGACATCAAGTACCAGACATCGATGTTCGGCGACCGCGAGGTGCGGGCGAAATTCCTCGACCTTGCCGAGGAACTCGGCAAGCTCGGCATCTGGATACGCATGCATTATGTGTACCCCTACCCGCATGTCGCCGACGTCATTCCGCTGATGGCGGAAGGAAAGATCCTGCCCTATCTCGACATCCCCTTCCAGCACGCCTCGCCGCAGGTGCTGAAGAACATGCGGCGCCCCGCGCATGGCGAAAAGACGCTGGACCGTATCCGCGGCTGGCGCGAGGTCTGCCCGGATCTCGCCATCCGCTCCACCTTCATCGTCGGTTTCCCCGGCGAGACCGAGGACGATTTCCAGATGCTGCTCGACTGGCTGGACGAAGCCAAGATTGACCGCGCCGGCTGCTTCAAATATGAGCCTGTCAAGGGCGCGCGCTCCAACGACCTCGGGCTCGAACAGGTGCCGCAGGAAATCAAGGAAGCGCGCTGGCACCGCTTCATGCAGCGCCAGCAGAAGATTTCCGCCGCGCAGTTGGCCAAGAAAGTCGGCAAGCGCCTGCCGGTGCTGGTCGACGAGGCGCATGGCGCGTCCGGCAAAGGCCGCACCAAATACGACGCGCCGGAGATCGACGGCTCGGTCCACATCCAGTCGCGGCGGCCGCTGCGCGCCGGCGAGATCGTCACCGTCAAGATCGACCGCGCCGACGCTTACGATCTTTACGGATCGGCCGTCTGATCGTCCTCCAAAGCGAAGGCACACCGAATGAGAAAGGGCGCCGCGCGGCGCCCTTTCCTTTTTGACACCAGTAACTTGCAGCTTACTGCGGCAGCTTGTCGTCGACGCCCTTGACGTAGAAATTCATGCCGAGCAGCGTGCCGTCATCGGCGACTTCGCCGTCCTTCAGCCACGGCGAGCCGTCCTGCTTGGAGACCGGTCCGGTAAAGGGGTTCCAGCCGCCGGCGATCTTCTTCGTGGTCGCCTCCGCCATAGCCTTCACGTCGTCAGGCATGTTGGTGAAGGGCGCGAGCTTTACGGCGCCGTCCTTGATGCCGAGCCACACATTGTCCGGCTTCCAGGTGCCGTCGAGCGCGGCCTGCACGCGGCTGATGTAGTAGGGACCCCATTCGTCCGTGAGCGAGGTGAGCTGCGCGTTCGGCGCGAACTTGATCATGTCGGATGACTGGCCGAAGCCGTGCAGCTTGCGCTCCTCGGCGACCTGCAGCGCGGCGGTGGAATCGGTATGCTGCACGATGATGTCGGCGCCCTGGTCGAACAGCGCCTTGGCTGCGTCGGCCTCCTTGCCGGGATCGAACCAGGAATTCACCCACACGATCTTCACCTTGAAGTCGGGATTGACCGACTGCGCGCCGAGCATGAAGGAGTTGATGCCCATCACCACTTCCGGGATCGGGAAGGACACGATGTAGCCGGCAAGGCCCTTCTTCGATTCCTTGGCCGCGATCTGGCCGAGCACGTAGCGGCCTTCATAGAAGCGGGCGTTGTAGATGCCGAGATTCTTGCCGGTCTTGAAGCCGGTGGCATGCTCGAACATCACTTTGGGGAACTTCTTCGCGACCTTCACCTCGGCGTCCATGAAGCCGAAGGACGTGCCGAAGATGATCTTGCACTTCTCGCGCGCCAGGCGCTCGAAGGCGCGGTCGGCGTCCGGGCCTTCCGAGACGTTTTCGAGATAGGCGGTCTCGACCTTGTCGCCGAGCGCCTTCTCGACTTCGAGGCGGCCCTGGTCGTGCTGGTAGGAATAGCCGAAGTCGCCGATCGGACCCGTATAGACCCAGCAGGCCTTCAGCTTGTCGGCCGCCTCGGCGGTTGCCGCGACCGACAGGGCCGCAGCCGTGGTCATCAACGCAATAAGCAGTTTTTTCATTGTGTTACCTCTCTGAGTTAAGCCTTGGAGCTTCCCGTCTTTTTGTTGTCGTCAACGATCCGGAACGAATGGCTGCCCCAACGAAGCCGGCGTGTTCATCATTGTCAGCCGCTTGTTGCGCGAGATTAGAACGAGAACCGCGATGGTTGCCAGATAGGGCAGCGAAGAAAGAAACTGCGACGGCACCGGAATGCCAAAAGCCTGTGCATGAAGCTGGCCGATCCACACAGCGCCGAAGATATAGGCGCCTGCCAGCACCCGCCACGGACGCCAGGACGCGAACACCACCAGCGCCAGCGCGATCCAGCCGCGGCCCGCGCTCATGTTCTCCACCCATTGCGGCGTGTAGACCAGCGACAGATGCCCGCCGGCAAGGCCGGCGCAGGCGCCCCCGAAGATCACCGCCAGGTAACGGTAGCGGATGACCTTGATGCCCAGCGCATGCGCCGACGTATGGCTGTCGCCGATCGAGCGAAGCGTAAGCCCCGTGCGCGTCCTGAACAGGAACCACATGACCGCCGCGGTCAGCGCGATCGAGATGTAGAAGACCGGATCCTGGCCGAAGATCAGCCTGCCGACGACCGGGATCGAGCTGATCACCGGGATATCGAGATTGGGCAGTCTCACGCCCGGCTGACCGACGAAGCTGGTGCCGATCATGCCGGAAAGGCCGAGGCCGAGCAGCGTCAGCGACAGGCCCGTCGCCACTTGGTTGGTGGCGAGCGACAGCGTCATGACGGCGAAAAGCAGCGAGAACAGCGCACCGACGATGATTGCGGCGAGCAGGCCGATCCACGGTGACCCGGTGAGATAGCCGGCGCCGAAGCCGCCGACGGCGCCCATGATCATCATGCCCTCGACGCCGAGATTGAGCACGCCCGAGCGTTCGACCACCAGTTCGCCGATCGCCGCGATCAGCAGCGGCGTCGCGGCGGTCGCAATGGTCAAAAGGATGTTGACGGTGATGTCCATCAGCGGGCCTCCTCGAGCTTGGGCGCTGCATCGAGCTTCGCGGCGTTCGGCTTCATCAGCGCCACGCCGATCAGGCGAATGCGGTAGTGGATGAGTGTGTCGCAGCCGAGCACGAAGAACAGAAGCATGCCCTGGAACACGCGCGCCACCTTGTCGGAGATGCCGAGCGCGCTCTGCACCGCCTCGCCGCCGAGATAGGTCAGCGCCAGGACGAGACCCGCGGCCACGATGCCCAGCGGATTGAGCCTGCCGAGGAAGGCGACGATGATGGCGGTGAACCCGTAGCCCGGCGAGATCACCGGCTGCAACTGGCCGATGGCGCCGGAGACTTCCGAAATGCCCGCCAGACCGGCCAGCGCGCCGGACAGAAGGAAGGTGAAGAACACCATCCGGTTCAAGCCGAAGCCGGCAAAGCGCCCTGCCCTCGGGCTGGAACCCAGAACGCGCACCTCGAAACCTTTCAGCATGCGGCTCATCATCAGCCAGATCGCTACGGCGGCGACCAGGGCGAAGACGAAGCCCCAATTGGCGCGGCCGGCATCGGGCATCAGCTCCGGCAGCACCGCGGAATCGCCGAACTGGATGGTCTGCGGGAAGCCATGGCCTTGCGGGTCACGCCATGGGCCGCGCACCAGCCAGTCGAGGAAAAGCTGCGCGACATAGACCAGCATCAGGCTGGTCAGAATCTCATTGGTGCTGAAGCGGGTCTTCAAAAACGCCGGGATCGACGCGTAGAAGGCGCCGCCGACCATGCCGAGCAAGAGCATCAGCGGGATCACCAGCGGGCCTTCGAATTGCGGGAACAGCACCGGGATGATCGAGCCGAAGATCGCGCCGAAGATGAATTGGCCTTCGGCGCCGATGTTCCAGATGTTGGCCTTGTAGCAGACCGACAGTCCGACCGCGATCAGGATGAGGGGCGCCGCCTTGATGGCCAGCTCGTGCAACTGCCAGACTTCGCTGATCGGCTGGATGAAATAGATGTTGAATGCATCCAGCGGATTGACGCCGAGCAAGGCGAACATGATGGCGCCGGCGATCATCGTCAGCGCGAAGGCAATGAACGGCGACAGCACCGAAAACAACGCCGAGCGCTGCGGACGTTTGACCAGTTCGATGCGCATCATGCGATCTCCAGGCTGTGTTCTGCGTGGCCGGGCTCGGCGCCACCCATCAAGAGGCCGATCTTCTCGAAAGTCGCCTCGGCGATCGGCAGCGGCGCCGACAATTGCCCGTTGTGCATGACCGCGATCGCATCCGACAGCTCGAACAATTCGTCGAGATCCTGGCTGATGACCAGGACGGCGGAGCCGCTGCGCGCAAGCTCGATCAGGGCCTGGCGAATGCGAGCGGCCGCGCCTGCGTCCACGCCCCAGGTCGGCTGGTTGACGATCATGACGCTCGGCTTGCGGTCGAGTTCGCGGCCGACGATGAATTTTTGCAGATTGCCGCCCGAGAGCGCGGCCGCCTCCGGATCGGGCGCGCTCTTGCGCACGTCCATGGCGGTGATGATGCGCTGGGCGGCGCTATAGACGGCGCTGTTCTTGACCATGCCGCCGGAGCCGACGAAAGCCTTGCCGTCGGTGGCGTGACGGGACAGCAGCAGGTTCTCCGAAAGCTTCATGCGCGGGGCGGCGCCGTGCCCCAGGCGCTCTTCCGGCACGAACGCAGCACCCATCAGCCGCCGGCCGGTGATGGAGAGCGCGCCGGCGTCCTTGCCGCGGATGCGCACCGAACCCGCATCCTGCTGTAGCACTTCGCCGGAGACGGATTCGAAGAACTCGCCCTGGCCGTTGCCGGCAACGCCGGCAATGCCGATCACTTCGCCGGCGCGCACGGTGAGATTGATGTTCTTCAGCGGGATGGCAAAGGGCGTCGCCGGCTTGCGCGTCAGCCCACGGATTTCCAGCAGCGCCGGCGCGGTCTCGATGCCTTCGGCCGGCGCGCGCTCCACGGCCTTGACTTCGCTGCCAACCATCATGCGGGCCAGCGA
>NZ_RZRY01000187.1:0-9748 GCF_003998035.1 Mesorhizobium sp. M2A.F.Ca.ET.039.01.1.1
GAGCGACCTCACCGTCACCGATCTCAAGCGGCTGTGAGCCATGAACGCGTCGCCCTTCTCTTCCCTCTCGGATGGTCACCAACGCCTGCAGGCGCTGGTCGGCGCATGGCGCGGCGAGGAAGAAGTCGCGGCAACGCAATGGACCGATGCCGGCACGGCGACTGCGGAAGTTCAGGCCGAGGCTCAGTTCGGCGGCTTGTTCGTGGTGCAGCGCTATCGCCAGCGCCGCGACGGGACGATCTCGTTCGGCGCACATAATGTGTTCGGCTTCGACCAGCAGAACGGCCTCGTCACCATGCATCAGTTCGACTCGATGGGGTTCGTGCCGATGTCACCGGCCACGGGCACGTGGAACGACGGCGAATTGGCGCTGGAACGGTCGTCGCCGCGCGGCTCGGCTCGCGTGACCTACAATTTTGACGACATCGATACCTATCGCATGAAACTTCAGTTCAAGGCCACGAGCAGCAATGCTTGGGAAGACATGGTGAGCGGGCTCTACCGGCGCGTCTCGCCTTCCACGATCAACGGTTTTTAGAAAAGGGCCGCGATGTCCATTCTCGTCGACAAGAATACCAAGGTGCTGGTTCAGGGTCTGACCGGCAAGACCGGCACGTTCCACACCGAGCAGGCGCTGGCCTATCACGGCACCAAGATGGTGGGCGGCATCCACCCGAAGAAGGGGGGCGAGACCTGGACCGGCTCGAAGGGCGAAAGCCTGCCGATCTTCGCCACGGTGGCCGAGGGCAAGGCAAGGACCGGCGCCAACGCCTCGGTCATCTATGTGCCGCCGGCGGGCGCGGGCGAGGCCATCATCGAGGCGATCGAGGCAGAGATCCCGCTCATCGTCTGCATCACCGAAGGCATCCCGGTGATGGACATGGTCAAGGTCAAGGCGCGGCTCGACCGCTCCACTTCGCGGCTGATCGGCCCGAACTGCCCTGGAGTGCTGACGCCCGACGAGTGCAAGATCGGCATCATGCCCGGCAACATCTTCCGCAAGGGCTCGGTGGGCGTTGTTTCGCGCTCGGGAACACTTACCTATGAGGCAGTCTTCCAGACCACCAATGTCGGCCTCGGCCAGACAACGGCGGTTGGCATCGGCGGCGACCCGGTCAAGGGCACCGAATTCATTGATGTGCTGGAGATGTTCCTCGCCGACGACGAGACCAAGTCGATCATCATGATCGGCGAGATCGGCGGCTCGGCCGAGGAAGACGCCGCGCAGTTCCTCAAGGACGAAGCCAAGCGCGGCCGCAAGAAACCGATGGCGGGCTTCATCGCCGGGCGCACGGCGCCGGCCGGCCGCACCATGGGCCATGCGGGCGCGGTGATCTCGGGCGGCAAGGGCGGCGCGGAAGACAAGATCGCGGCGATGGAATCGGCCGGCATCAAGGTCTCACCGTCGCCGGCCAGGCTCGGCACGACGCTGGTCGAGGCGATCAAAGGTTAAGGCAGTAGGGGAGTAGGGCAGTAGGGGGATAGGACGAACGGGACGAGCGTGTCGACAGCTTGCTCGCCCTACTGCCTTACTCCCCTACTGCCCTACTCCCCTCCAAACTAAGGAGACGGAGCCAGGCTCCGCAGACGAAAATGGCAAGACAAGATCAGGCCAACGACCAATTCTCGCTCACCTCGTTCCTCTACGGCGGCAATGCCGACTATATCGACGCGCTCTACGCGGCCTATGAGGACAATCCGGCTTCGGTCGATCCGGAGTGGCAGGATTTCTTCTCGGCGCTGAAGGACGACGCGGGCGACGTCCGCAAGAACGCCAAGGGCGCCTCCTGGGCGAAGCCCTCCTGGCCGCTGACGGCCAATGGCGAGCTGGTCTCGGCGCTGGACGGCAATTGGGGCCTGGTTGAGAAGGCGATCGAAAAGAAGGTCAAGGACAAGGCGGTCGTCAACGGCGCCGTGCTTTCCGACGCCGACGTGCACCAGGCGACGCGCGATTCGGTGCGCGCCATCATGATGATCCGCGCCTACCGCATGCGCGGCCACCTGCACGCCAATCTTGATCCGCTCGGCATCGCCAAGCCGCTCGAGGACTATAACGAGCTGTCGCCGGAGAATTACGGTTTTACCGAAGCCGATTACGACCGGCCGATCTTCCTCGACAATGTGCTGGGCCTGGAATTCGGCACCATCCGGCAGATGTTGGACATCCTGACCCGCACCTATTGCTCGACCCTTGGCGTCGAGTTCATGCATATCTCCGACCCGGAAGAGAAGGCCTGGATCCAGGCGCGCATCGAAGGCGCCGACAAGGAGATCACCTTCACCGCCACCGGCAAGAAGGCGATCCTGTCCAAGCTGATCGAGGCCGAGGGCTTCGAGCAATATATCGACGTCAAGTACAAGGGCACCAAGCGGTTCGGCCTCGACGGCGGCGAGTCGCTGATCCCGGCGCTGGAGCAGATCGTCAAGCGCGGCGGTCAGCTCGGCCTCAAGGAAATCGTGCTCGGCATGGCGCATCGCGGCCGCCTCAATGTGCTTTCCCAGGTGATGGCCAAGCCCCACCGCGCCATCTTCCACGAATTCAAGGGCGGCTCGGCCGCGCCCGACGAGGTCGAAGGCTCAGGCGACGTGAAGTACCATCTCGGCGCCTCGTCGGACCGCGAGTTCGACGGCAACAAGGTGCATCTGTCGCTGACGGCCAATCCCTCGCATCTGGAAATCGTCGATCCGGTGGTGATGGGCAAGGCGCGCGCCAAGCAGGACCAGCTTTCCGGCCGCGAGCGTGGCGAGGTCGTGCCGCTGTCGGAGCGCGCCAAGGTGATGCCGCTGCTTTTGCATGGCGACGCCGCCTTCGCCGGCCAGGGCGTGATCGCCGAGATCCTCGGCCTGTCGGGGCTGCGCGGCCATCGCGTCGCCGGCACGCTGCACGTCATCATCAACAACCAGATCGGCTTCACCACCAATCCGCGCTTCTCGCGCTCCTCGCCCTATCCGTCGGATGTGGCCAAGATGATCGAGGCGCCGATCTTCCACGTCAATGGCGACGATCCGGAAGCCGTGGTGCACGCCGCGAAGGTGGCGACCGAGTTCCGCATGAAGTTCCACAAGCCGGTGGTCGTGGACATGTTCTGCTATCGCCGCTTCGGCCACAATGAGGGCGACGAGCCGGCCTTTACCCAACCGATCATGTATCGCAACATCCGCACCCACAAGACGGTGGTGCAGATCTATGCCGACCGGCTGATCGCGGAGGGCCACGTCACCCAGGCCGAGGTCGACAAGATGCGGGCCGACTGGCGCGCGCATCTGGAAGCCGAGTGGGAAGTCGGCCAGAGCTACAAGCCGAACAAGGCCGACTGGCTGGACGGCGCGTGGTCCGGCCTGCGCACTGCTGACAATCAGGATGAACAACGGCGCGGCAAGACCGCCGTGCCGGTGCGCACGCTGAAGGAGATCGGTAAGAAGCTGACCGAGGTGCCGAAGGATTTCGAGGCGCACAAGACGATCCTGCGCTTCCTCGAGAACCGCCGCCAGGCGATCGAGTCCGGCGAAGGCATCGACTGGTCGACGGCCGAGGCGCTGGCCTTCGGCGCCATCCTGCTCGACGGCAACCCGATCCGGCTTTCCGGCCAAGATTCGGAGCGCGGCACCTTCTCGCAGCGCCATTCGGTGCTCTACGACCAGCGCGACGAGACCCGCTACATCCCGCTCAACAACCTCTCGGCGGCGCAGGCCGGCTATGAGGTCATCAACTCGATGCTGTCGGAAGAGGCGGTGCTGGGCTTCGAATATGGCTACAGCCTGGCGGAGCCGAAGGCGCTGACGCTCTGGGAGGCGCAGTTCGGCGATTTCGCCAACGGCGCCCAGGTGGTGTTCGACCAGTTCATCTCGTCGGGCGAGCGCAAATGGCTGCGCATGTCTGGCCTCGTCTGCCTGTTGCCGCATGGCTATGAGGGCCAGGGGCCGGAGCACTCGTCGGCGCGGCTGGAGCGCTTCCTGCAGCTCTGCGCGGAAGACAACATGCAGGTCGCGAACGTCACCACGCCGGCTAATTATTTCCACATCCTGCGCCGGCAGTTGAAGCGCGACTTCCGCAAGCCGCTGATCCTGATGACGCCGAAGTCGCTGCTGCGCCACAAGCGGGCGGTGTCGACGCTGTCGGAGATTTCGGGCGAGAGCTCGTTCCACCGGCTGCTGTGGGACGATGCGCAGCTCTTGGCCGACCAGTCGATCAAGCTGGTCAAGGACTCCAAGATCCGCCGCGTCGTGCTGTGCTCGGGCAAGGTCTATTACGACCTCTATGAGGAGCGCGAGAAGCGCGGCATCAACGACATTTATCTGCTGCGCGTCGAACAGCTCTATCCGTTCCCGGCCAAGGCGCTGATCACCGAGCTGTCGCGTTTCCGCAATGCCGAGATGGTGTGGTGCCAGGAGGAGCCCAAGAATATGGGCGCCTGGTCGTTCATCGATCCCTATCTCGAATGGGTGCTGGCGCATATCGACGCCAAGCATCAGCGGGTGCGCTACACCGGGCGGCCGGCCTCGGCCTCGCCGGCAACCGGCCTGATGTCGAAGCATCTCAGCCAGCTCGCCGCGCTGCTCGACGACGCTCTCGGCGAATAACCGCACGAAACAGACCTCAAAAGACAAGAGAACGGACAGGCACAATGGCTACCGAAATCCGCGTCCCCACTCTGGGTGAATCCGTCACCGAGGCGACCGTTGGCAAGTGGTTCAAGAAGGTCGGCGACGCGATCGCCGCCGATGAGCCCCTGGTCGAGCTCGAAACCGACAAGGTGACGGTGGAAGTGCCTGCAGCGGGCGCCGGAACGCTGGCCGAGATCACCGTCAAGGAAGGCGAGACGGTCAATGTCGGCGCGCTGCTCGGCTCGATTTCGGCGGGCGGCGGTGCCCCGGCCACGAAGCCGCAGGCAGTGGCGCAGGCTTCCAGCCCGGATGCCGCGTCTTCGGTCAAGCAGGCCGCGGCCGAGACCGCCAAGATCGCTGGCGACAACGGTCCGATCGAGCCGCGCACCATGCCGCCGGCGCCGGCCGCGGCCAAGCTGATCGCGGAGCACAATCTCTCGGTCGACCAGCTGTCCGGCTCGGGCAAGCGCGGCCAGGTGCTGAAGGGCGACGTGCTCGATGCCATCGCCAAGGGCGCGCCGTCCCAGCCGGCCGAGACGCCGAAGGCGGCACCTGCGCCGGTCGTTGCCCGCGCGCCATCCTCGGCCGAGGATGCGCCGCGCGAGGAGCGCGTGCGCATGACCAAGCTGCGCCAGACCATTGCGCGCCGCTTGAAAGAAGCGCAGTCGACCGCAGCCATGCTCACCACCTTCAACGAGGTGGATATGAGCGCGGTGATGGCGCTGCGGGCCAAATACAAGGACGTGTTCGAGAAGAAGCACGGCGTGAAGCTCGGCTTCATGGGCTTCTTCACCAAGGCGGTGACGCATGCGCTGAAGGAAATCCCGGCGGTCAATGCCGAGATCGACGGCACCGACATCATCTACAAGAACTTCGCCCATGTCGGCGTCGCCGTCGGCACGGACAAGGGCCTGGTGGTGCCGGTGGTGCGCGACGCCGACCAGATGTCCATCGCCGAGATCGAGAAGGAGATCGGCCGGCTGGGTCTCGCCGCGCGCGACGGCAAGCTTTCGGTCGCGGACATGCAGGGCGGCACCTTCACCATCTCCAATGGCGGCGTCTACGGCTCGCTGATGTCGACGCCGATCCTCAATGCGCCGCAATCGGGCATTCTCGGCATGCACAAGATTCAGGATCGGCCGATGGTGGTCGGCGGCCAGATCGTCATCCGCCCGATGATGTATCTGGCGCTCAGCTACGATCACCGCATCGTCGACGGCAAGGAAGCGGTGACCTTCCTGGTGCGCGTCAAGGAAAGCCTGGAGGATCCCGAGCGGCTGGTGCTCGATCTCTAAGGTTTGGCGCTGTGGCTGAAACGGTCGAGCCGATCGATCTGTTCGAGCTTGTGATGACAGGCCGAGCAGGACCTGTCGAACTCGGCAAAAGCAGCCGTGAAACGGTCCGAGGCTTGATCGATCCGGAGTATGTGCGGGCGGACAATCACTATCGCCACGAGGACACCGAGTCGGCCTGGTGCATCTTTGGTCGCAATTGCGAGTTTTTCTTCAGCCCCGATTTTCGTCTGAGATCGATTAGCGTCGAGCCCGTCTTCGGGAGATTGCAGCCCGGTGGAATGATGGCGACTTGGTACGGCGATCTCAACGTCGATGTGGGCCGGCATCCCGTGACGTTCGCAGGCACCAGCCCGATAGCCATACATACCTTGCCCAAGGCATTGCAGTTCCTGAACGAGGGCGACTTCAAATGGGCAATCGGTGGCGGCAGCGAGCGCGACGTCTATATTAAGCTGGCGGAGAGTTCTCGCGTCCTGACCCTCAAGTATGAGGTAAACGCAATACCGGTCGGCGGGAAGAACAGTGTTGCGTTTGAGATAGACTATTTTCTTACGACGATTGTTATCCTCGATCAAGCTGTTCAGGGCGGATAGCAATGAGGATCCGCTCCCTCTTGACCGAAAGTCTTTCGACCGCGTCAATAGTGGCAGGCCTGATGATGGTTCCGTCCGCCGCCCAGGCCGCCTGCCCGATCCAGCTCGCCGTCTATGGCGAAGCGCAGAGCGGCGCCGAGATCGATTTCACCCCGGCTGGCAGCTCGGCGACGATCACCAATGCCTTCCGCATGATCCTCGACAACAATGTCGTGCTCGACGGCATCGCGATGTGGACCGAGGGATCGGCCGCGCGGCCGCATGGTTCGCTTATGTACAAATGCCCGACGGGCGACGTCACTGGCGAGGAGCTCGCCGCCTGCACCGTGTGGGAAGGCGTCATCTACAGCGCCGACGAGAAGGGCGGCGTCGGCCTGCTGCCGGCGGAGGGCGTCGACGCGCCGAAGACCCTGATCTTCCCCGATCTCGGGCCGTCGCTCGAAATGTCGGCCGCCTATGGCCCCGCCGGCTTCTCCAAGGTGCCGTGGGACATCTTCGTGCTGAAAGGCTGCCAGGAATGAGTGCCGAGAAAAAGACGCTGCTGGTCACCGGTGGCAGCCGCGGCATCGGCGCGGCCATCTGCCGGCAGGCGAACCGGGCCGGTTATCGCGTGGCGGTCAACTACGTCTCCAACCAGGTCGCGGTGGACGCGCTGGTCGCCGAGCTCAGGGCCGCGGGTGGAGATGCCTTCGCAGTGAAGGGCGATGTCGGCAACGAAGCCGATGTCATCGGGATGTTCGAAGCGATGGACCGGGCCTTCGGCCGGCTCGACGCTTTCGTCAACAATGCCGGCATCGTCGACGTCAAGGCGCGGGTCGACGAGATGAGTGTCGAGCGGCTGGAGCGCATGATGCGCATCAACGTCGTCGGCTCGTTCCTGTGCGCCCGCGAGGCGGTGAAGCGCATGTCGACGCGGCATGGCGGCAAGGGTGGCGCCATCGTCAACATCTCCTCCGCTGCCGCCCGGCTGGGCTCGCCCGGCGAATATGTCGACTACGCCGCCTCCAAGGGCGCGATCGACACCATGACCATGGGGCTCGCGCGTGAAGTCGCGCTGGAAGGTGTCCGCGTCAATGCGGTCAGCCCCGGAATCACCGAGACCGAAATCCATGCTTCCGGCGGCCAGCCGGACCGCGTGGCGCGGATGCAGGATATGCTGCCGATGAGACGCGCCGGCACGGCGGACGAAGTCGCCAGCGCGGTTCTCTATCTTCTGTCGGACGCGGCCTCCTATACAACGGGCGCGATCCTCAATGTGAGCGGCGGCCGATAGGCGCCAAAGCAAAGGACAAGACCATGGCTTATGACGTCGTAATCATCGGATCGGGACCGGGCGGCTATGTCTGTGCCATCAAGGCGGCGCAGCTCGGGCTGAAGACGGCGGTGGTCGAGAAGAACGCCACCTTCGGCGGCACCTGCCTCAACATCGGCTGCATCCCGTCGAAGGCGCTGCTCCACGCCTCCGAGATGTTCGCCGAGGCTGGCCATGCCTTCGATACGCTGGGCGTCGAGATACCGGCACCGAAGCTCAATCTGAAGAAGATGATGGCGCATAAGGACACGACGGTGGCGTCAAACGTCAACGGCGTAGCCTTCCTGTTCAAGAAGAACAAGATCGATAGCTTCCGCGGCACCGGCAAGGTGATTTCGGCCGGCAAGGTTTCGGTGACCGGCGAGGACGGCAAGGTCGAGGAGATCGAGACCCGGAATGTCGTCATCGCCACAGGCTCGGATGTCGCCGGCATTCCGGGCGTCAAGGTCGATTTCGACGAGAAGGTGATCGTGTCCTCTACCGGCGCGCTGTCGCTGGCCAAGGTGCCGGAGCGTCTCGTGGTGGTCGGCGGCGGTGTCATCGGGCTGGAGCTCGGCTCGGTGTGGGCAAGGCTCGGCGCCAAGGTCACGGTGGTCGAGTTCCTGGACAACATCCTGGGCGGTATGGACGGTGAGGTATCGAAGCAGTTCCAGCGGCTGCTCACCAAGCAGGGCTTCGAGTTCAAGCTCGGCGCCAAGGTCACGGGTGTGGCCAAGGCCAAGAAGGGCGCGACCGTGACCTTCGAGCCGGTCAAGGGCGGTGCCACTGAGACGATCGAGGCGGATGTGGTGCTGGTCGCCACCGGACGCCGGCCCTATGCCGACAGCCTCGGGCTGCAGGAGGCCGGCGTCGAGCTAGACGAGCGCGGCAGGGTCAAGACCGACGCGCATCTCAGGACCAACGTGCCCGGCATCTATGCCATCGGCGACGTCATCGCCGGACCGATGCTGGCGCACAAGGCCGAGGACGAGGGCGTCGCCGTCGCCGAGACCATCGCCGGCCAGGCCGGGCATGTGAACTACGACGTCATCCCAAGCGTCGTCTACACCAGTCCGGAGATCGCCTCCGTCGGCAAGACCGAGGAGGAGCTGAAGAAGGCCGGCATCGACTACAAGGCCGGCAAATTCCCGTTCAGCGCCAATGGCCGCGCGCGCGCCATGCTGCACACCGACGGCTTCGTCAAGATCCTGGCCGACAAGGTGAGCGAGCGCGTGCTCGGTGTCCATATCGTCGGCTTCGGCGCCGGCGAGATGATCCACGAGGCGGCGGTGCTGATGGAGTTCGGCGGCTCGTCGGAGGACCTCGCCCGCACCTGCCACGCGCATCCGACGATGTCGGAAGCGGTGAAGGAAGCGGCGCTGGCGACCTTCTTCAAGCCTATTCATATCTAGATCCCGAACCGAAGCGCGATGCGCGTCAGCGTTCGGCATGGCTCGTCTCGCAAGGTTCGCTTGAGCAATTCCAGGAAAAGTGTGAGCGGTATTCCGTCCGGAATTGCGTAAAAACAAAGAGATAGCGGTTCGCCGTTTCTATGAAACGGTGAAACGCTCCAGGAGATACCTCGTGTCCAAAGGCTCCGATCTGCTTGTTGCCGCCCTCGAGAATGAAGGCGTGGACCGCATCTTCGGCATACCGGGCGAAGAGAACCTCGACGTCGTCGAATCCATTCGCAAATCCTCGATCGAGCTTATCCTGACCCGCCATGAGCAAGCGGCCGCGTTCATGGCCGCCACCCACGGCCGGCTCACCGGCAGGCCCGGCGTCTGCATCACCACGCTTGGCCCGGGCGCCTTGAACCTGACCACAGGCGCGGCCTACGCGCTGCTCGGGGCCATGCCGATGGTCATGATCACCGGACAAAAGGGCGTCAGGTCGTCCAGGCAGGCCCGGTTCCAGATCGTCGACGTCGTCGCGGCGATGAAACCCCTGACCAAGCTTTCGCG
>NZ_RZRY01000188.1:0-9729 GCF_003998035.1 Mesorhizobium sp. M2A.F.Ca.ET.039.01.1.1
CATCTGGCCGACGCCGACGATGACGGTGAACACGGCGAGCGACAGCGCCGCCGTGACCATGCCGCCGGCGCCATAGCCGCCGGTGAAGGCGACGGTCGCCAGCCAGACGACGAGCGCGCCGGCGAAGGACCAGATCCAGGGTTTTTCAAGCAGCATCCGCACCGAGGTCATCGCTACCGCTCCCTGCGGCTGATCAGCACGCGCGCCGCCAGCACGATGATCAGGATCGCGCCATTGGCGGCGACCTGCCAGTCGGGCGGGATGTGCATGAAGGTCAAAAGCGGCGAGGCCGCGAGCGCCAGCGTCAAAGCGCCGAGCACCGCCCCGATCGGCGACACGCGGCCGCCCACGAACTCGCCGCCGCCGAGGATGACGCCGGCGATCGAGAGCAGCGTGTAGCCATTGCCGATATTGGCGTCGGCCGACGTAGTGATGCCGATCAGCGCCATGCCCGACAGAACGCCGAACACGCCGGTCAGCGCGAACAGCACGATCTTTGTCTTGAGCAGCGACCAGCCGGCGCGCCTCAGCGCCGCGGCATTGCCGCCGGAGCCGCGCAGGATGACACCATAGGAGGTGCGCATCAGGCCGAAATGCACGACTGCGGCGATGATCAGCGCGGCGAGGATCGGGAACGGGATATAAGGTGGCTTGAAGGACATGATCGAAAGCAGCCAGTCCGGCGCCTTGCCGCCGGGCTTGGGCAGGACGAGGATGGCAAGCCCCTGCCAGACGAAGCTCATGCCGAGCGTCACCACGATCGACGGCAGATTGCGCAGGTAAATGAGCGCGCCGAGCAAGGCATAAACGCCGATCGAGCCGAGCAGCACGACAATGCCGATGAGCGGCGCGTCCCGCAGCCAGGTCGCGGTGACGCAGCCGACGAAACCGACGAATGTGCCAATCGAGAGATCCAGCTCGTTGCCGGCAATGACGAACATCTGCGCGATCGTCGCCAGCGCGATCGGGATCGCCAGATTAAGCATCAGGTTGAAGCCGAAATAGCTGATGGCGCGCGGGTTGAGCCAGGCGATCGCCATCAGCACCAGCGCCAGCGACAAGGCCGGCAAAAGGCCGCGCAGCAGGCGCGCCCTGGCGGCGCTGCCGCGTGGCGAGGATCTTGGGGTCGTGCCGGGAGCGATCGCGGTCATGTCAGGCCGCATCGCCGAACGAGGACTGGATGATCTTCTCCTCCGTCAGCTCGTCGCGGCCGAGATTGGCGACGATGCGACCGTTCTTGAAGACATAGACATGGTCGCAATTGTCGAGCTCTTCGGTCTCGGTCGTGTACCAGAGGAAGGTGCGGCCCTTGGCGGCTTCCTCGCGCACGAGGTCGTAGACTTCCAGCTTGGTGCCGATATCGACGCCGCGCATCGGGTCGTCCATCAGCACGATCTCGGCGTCGGAGCCGAGCGCGCGGGCAAACAGCGCCTTCTGCTGGTTGCCGCCCGACAGCGAATAGATGTTGTTGTTCATGTCCGGCGTGCGGATGCCGATCTTCTTCTTCCAGAATTCGGCGAGCTCCGCCTCGCGCTGCGGCGAGATCAGCAGGCCGTTGCGCAGCTTGGCCAGCGAGCGGATGCCGATATTCTGCGCGATCGACCATTGCGAAAAGATGCCGTCCGATTGGCGGTCGCCCGCGACCAGCGCCACGGGCGCCGTCACCTCGATGCCAGTCCTGGCGCGGGCGGCCGCCGAGAAGATCGCCAGCAAAAGGTCGGTCTGGCCATGGCCGGCAAGCCCGGCGAGGCCGATGATCTCGCCGGCCCGGGCGACAAGCTCCTTGCCGTCCTGCTGCCTCGCCGGGCGCGCCCGCACCTTGAGCGCGCCAGGCTCGGTCTTGCGGACCTCGGCGGCGGCCTTCTGATGCCCTTCGGCGCCACCCATGGCGGCGACGAGCTTGTCGCGGTCGAAGGCATCGGCGGCATCGGCCGCGACCACCTTGCCGTCGCGCATCACCACGATGCGGTCGGCGTTCTGCAGCACCTCGCCCAGCACATGCGAGATCAGGATGCAGCTGCCGCCCTGCTCGACGAAGCGGCGAACGAAGGAAAGCAACTGGCCTGCGGTGTGCGCGTCGAGCGACGAGGTCGGTTCGTCGAGGATGACCAGATGCAGCGGCTCGCGGGTCAGCGTGAAGGCGCGCGCCACCTCGACCATCTGCCGCCTTCCGATCGAGAGGTCGCCGGCAATGTCGTCCGCCGAAATGCCATGATCCGGGAAAATCTCGTCGAGCTTGGCGCGGATGAGATCGGCCGCCCTGCGCCGCCAGCCGAAACCGGCGAGCGAGGGATGATTGATACGCGTGTTCTCGGCGATGCTGAGGTTGGGGCAGAGCGACAGTTCCTGGAACACGCAGCGGATGCCGAGTTCCAGCGCGCGCGCCACGGAATAGCTGGCCTCTTCGTCGCCGCGCACCGCGATCTGTCCGCCATCCGGCCGCAGCGTGCCGGCCACCATATGCATGAGCGTCGACTTGCCGGCGCCGTTATGCCCGACCAGCCCGACGCATTCGCCGGCGCCGACATGGAAGTCGACGCCGTTAAGAGCCCGAACGGCGCCGAAATGCTTTTCGGCGCCGTTCAGCCTGACAATGTCGGTGTTTGCCTTGAGCATGCTCAACGATACCCGGCTGGCGATGCGGACGGCAATGCACCCACCGCTGTTACTTGATGTTGGCCTTGATCGCCGCGATAGCCTCTTCCTGCGTGTATTCGTGCGTGGCGACGCCGCCTTCCTTGATCTTCGGCAGCGCGGCCTCGAAATCATCCTGGGTGAAAGCGAGATAGGGCACCAGGAGGTCGTGCGGAATGTCCTTGCGTCCGTCGAGCACCTGCTGCGCCACCCAGAAGGCCAGCGTCGACACGCCGGGCGCGATCGAGGCCGACCAGGTCTTGTAGCCGTCCTTCTCCTTCTGCTCCTTCCACCACTTTAGCTCGTCCTGGCGGTTGCCCATGATGATGGTCGGGCGCGGCTTGTTGGCGGCTGCGAAGGCTTGCGCCGCGCCATAGCCGTCGCCACCCTGGTCGACGATGCCGACGACGTCGGGGAGCGAAGGCAGGATGGTCGCCACCGCTTTCTGCGCCGTCGTCTGGTCCCAGTCGCCGGTCACGGAGCCGACGATCTTGAACTCGGGATGAGCGGCTACGCCCTCGAGGATGCCTGCATGGATGGCGTCGTCGATCGAGGTGCCGGCCAGACCGCGGATTTCCAGCAGATTGCCGCCCTTGGGCTGGAACTTGGCCATCTGCTCGACTTCCTGCTTGCCCATGTCCTTGAAGTCGACGACGACCCGATAGGCGCAAGGCTCGGTCACGATGCCGTCAAAGGAGACGACGACGATGTTGGCATCGCAGGCCTGCTTGATGGCGCCGTTCAGCGCGTCGGGCGAGGCAGCGTTGATGACGATGGCGTCATAGCCCTGCAGGATCAGGTTCTGCACCTGCGCCGCCTGGGTCGGCACCTCCTTGTCGGCGGTGGTGAAGACATCCGCCGCGGCGACGAACTTGTCCTCGACCGCCTTCTTGGTGACGATGCCGTAGCTGTCGAGCATCGCCTGGCGCCACGAATTGCCGGCGTAATTGTTGGAAAAGGCGATCTTCTTGCCGCTGGTGTCGGCAAGCGCGGTGCCCGAGGCGAGCATCGCCGCGAACGCACTCAATACGAGCAGTTTCTTCATGTCGGTTCCTCCCGAGGTTGCTGATCTTGACGAATGGCCGTGACGTGTAGCGCCTGTTTTTTATCTATTGTCAGACAAATTTCGAGGAACTGCAAGCTGTCAACGGCAAAGCTTGATGGGCAACCGATCAACTTGCGGTGCGACGATTGAAAAGCCTCCCGCTGATGGTCTAGGAACGCGGCAGAAGAGAGGTTTGGATGGCAGTAACGCCGACCGTTGCCAAAGGCGCGCCCGGGATTCCGGCGCGCTGGACATCAAGCGCCAAGAGCGGCGTCGGCACCGCCCTTTCGGCAAGGAGCCCGCTCTGGTTCACCACCAGTCACGGCATCCTGAATGAGATTTACTATCCGCGCCTCGAAAGCGCCTGCACGCGCGACCTGGGGCTGATCGTCACCGGTCCGGACGGCTATTTTTCCGAAGAGAAGCGCGATGCGGCCCATGCCGTCGAACCGTTCGAGGACGGGGTGCCTGGCTACCGACTGACCAACACCGCATCCGACGGCGCGTACAAAATCGAGAAGCGAATCGTTACGGATTCGAAACGACCTGTCCTGCTCCAGGAAACAAGTTTGACCGCGATCAAGGGCCAGGCCGCCGACTATCGCGTCTACGCGCTGCTCGCGCCGCATCTCGTCAATGCCGGCATGGGCAACACCGCCTGGATCGGCGAGCATAAGGGGGAGCGTCTTCTGTTCGCCACCGGTCGCGGCGTCTCGCTGGCGCTTGCTTCATCCTTGCCCTGGGGCGCCTGCTCGGCCGGCTATGTCGGCTTTTCCGACGGCTGGCGGCAACTGCACGACAGCTGCGCGCTCGATCCTTCCTGTCATACGGCGGAAGACGGCAATGTCGCGCTCACCGGCGAGATCGGCTTTTCGGCCGGCAAGACGGTTGCGCTGCTGGCGCTCGGCTTCGGCGCTTCGCCGGAGGAAGCCGCCGACCTTGCGCTTGCGAGCCTGAAACAGGGTTTCGAGCCGGCCGCGGAAACCTATGTCGACAATTGGCGGACATTCCAGGCAAGGTTGGAAAAACTCGACCGTGACGGCGCCTCCGGTTTGAACACCTATCGCGCCAGCACGGCGGTGCTGGCGACACATCTGTCGATCGCCAGGCCCGGCGCCGCCGTCGCCAGCCTGTCGATCCCCTGGGGCTTTAACAAGGGCGACGACGACCTCGGCGGCTACCACCTCATCTGGCCGCGCGACCTGGTCGAGACGGCGGGCGGCTTCCTTGCCGCCAGCGACGGCAGGCAGGCGCTGCAGATCCTCGCCTATCTGCGCTCGATCCAGCAACCGGACGGCCACTGGCCGCAGAATGTCTGGTCCGACGGCACCGCCTATTGGCCGGGCATCCAGATGGACGAATGCGCCTTTCCGCTGCTGCTCGCCGACGCTCTGCGCCGCGCCGGCCATCTGCCGAAGCCGAAACTCGCCGACTTCCTGGCCATGATCGAGAATGCGGCCGCCTATGTCGTGCGCAACGGCCCGGTCACCGGCGAGGACCGCTGGGAGGAGGATGCCGGCTACAGCCCGTTCACCCTGGCTGTCGAGATAGCGGGGCTGCTCGCCGCCGCCGACATGCTCGATGCCTGCGGAAAAAATGAGCCGGCAAACTATCTGCGCCAGACCGCCGATTGCTGGAACGACCAGATCGAGCGCTGGACCTATGTGACCGGCACGGAGGCGGGCGCCAAAGCGGGTGTCGAAGGCTACTATGTCCGCATCGCCCCGCCCGACGATGGCGGCGCCGCCTCGCCGAAGGACGGCTTCGTGCCGATCAAGAACCGGCCGCCGGCCGATACCGACGAGCCGGCGGAAGCCATCATCAGCCCGGACGCTTTGGCGCTGGTGCGTTTCGGCCTCAGAGCCGCGGACGACCCGCGCATCCTGAACACCGTCAAGGCGATCGACGCCGAGCTGCGCTGCGACCTGCCGCAAGGGCCGCTCTGGTACCGCTATAGCGGCGACGGCTATGGCGAGCATGAGGACGGCGCGCCCTTCGACGGCACCGGCCAGGGACGGCCATGGCCGTTGCTTGCCGGCGAGCGCGCCCATTACGAGCTGGCCGCCGGCCGCAAGGACAAGGCGGCGCAGTTGCTGGAGAGTTTCGAACGCTCGGCGGGCGTGGGCGGCCTTCTGCCCGAACAGGTCTGGGATCGCCCCGACATGCCTGACCGCGAGCTGTGGCTGGGCAAGCCGTCCGGTAGCGCCATGCCGCTGGTCTGGGCGCATGCCGAGCACATCAAGCTATTGCGCTCGCTGCGCGACGGCGCCGTCTTCGACCTGCCGCCGCAGGGCGTCGAACGCTACATCAAGGGCAAGACGGTCTCGCCGCTGCGGACATGGCGCTTCAACAACAAGATCCGCTCCATCCCCGCCGGCAAGCTGTTGCGCGTCGAATTGTCGGCGCCTGGCGTCGTCCATTGGAGCAGCGACAAATGGCTGACGGTGCAGGACAGCAGGACGGTCGAAAATGCGTTCGGCATCCATCTGGTGGATTTGCCCGTTAACCGCCTGCAACCGGGAACCACCATCGTCTTCACTTTTTTCTGGCCGGAAGCGATGCGTTGGGAGAATGTCGACTTCACCGTCGCGATCGACCAACCAAACGGCCAGTGAATTCTTCTTTCCTCAAGCAATCGGGATGAAACCATGCAGATCGGAATGATGGGGCTGGGCAGGATGGGCGCCAATATGGTGCGGCGTCTGATGCGCGACGGCCATGAATGCGTCGTCTACGATATCAATTCGGCAAGCGTCGCCGGCATGGTCAAGGACGGCGCCGTGGGCGCCGCCTCGCTGGAAGAGTTCGTCGGCAAGCTCGCCAAGCCGCGCTGCGCCTGGCTGATGCTTCCGGCCGCGATCACCGGCAGGATCGTCGACCAGGTGGCGGCGCTGATGGAGCCGGGCGACATCATCATCGATGGCGGCAATTCCTACTACCACGATGCCGTCGACCTAGCGGCAAAGCTGGCGGTGAAGGGCATCAACTTCGTCGATGTCGGCACCAGCGGCGGCGTCTGGGGCCTTGAACGCGGCTACTGCCTGATGATCGGCGGCCCGGACGACGCGGTGAAGCATCTCGATTCGGTCTTCGCCACGCTGGCGCCGGGCGCCGACGCGGGCGCCAATCCTTCGAAGGCCGATGGAACGGCGGCTTTCGGCTATCTGCATTGCGGCCCCAGCGGCGCCGGCCACTTCGTCAAGATGGTGCATAACGGCATCGAATATGGCGTCATGGCCGCCTATGCCGAGGGCATGAACATCCTGAAATCGGCCAATGCCGGCAAAAGGCAGCGCACCGCCGATGCAGAGACGAGCCCGCTCGAAAACCCGCAGTACTACCAGTTCGATATCGACCTGCCCCAGGTCGCCGAAGTCTGGCGGCATGGCAGCGTCATCGGTTCCTGGCTGCTCGATCTCACCGCCGGCGCGCTGAAGAGCGATCCGGCGCTCGCCCAGTTCGGCGGTCGCGTCTCCGACTCCGGCGAGGGACGCTGGACGCTGAAGGCGGCGATCGACACCGGCGTCCCGGCCCCGGTTCTGTCCTCGGCGCTGTTCGACCGCTTCTCCTCGCAAGGCGAATCGCAATTCGCCGACAAGCTCCTGTCCGCCATGCGCTATGCCTTCGGCGGCCATGTCGAAAAGCCCAAGACCGGCGCGTGAGGGGAGAGACGGCATGAGCCAGGAGAGGTCCGACACGCTGGTGCTTTTCGGAGCGACCGGCGACCTTGCGCACAAGAAAATATTCCCGGCGCTCTACCAGATGGTCGCCAAGGGAACGTTGGCCGAGCCGGTGATCGGCGTTGCCTTCGACCCTTGGGAGCTGCCCAAGCTGGTCGACCGCGCCCGCGACGGCATCGTCACCGCGCTGGGCGGCATCGACGACATGGTCTTTGCCAAGCTCGCCTCGCAGCTGCGCTATGTCAGCGGCGACTACCGCGACGGCGCCACCTTCGAGAAGCTGAGGACGGCGCTGGGTCCGGCGCAACACCCGCTGCACTATATGGCCGTGCCGCCGACGATGTTCGAGACCGTCGTGCAGGGGTTGGAGCAGTCCGGCACCGCGCGCGGCGCGCGGCTGATGATCGAAAAACCCTTCGGCCACGATCTGCAGTCGGCGCGCTGGCTGAACCGGGTGCTGCATCTGGTGTTCGACGAGCAGTCGATCTTCCGCATCGACCACTATCTTGGCAAGGAGGCGATCCAGAACCTGCTCTATTTCCGCTTCGCCAACTCCTTCCTCGAGCCGATCTGGAACCGCAACTTCGTCGAGAGCGTGCAGATCACCATGGCCGAGGATTTCGGCATCGAGGGCCGCGGCAAATTCTATGACGATGTCGGCTGCATCCGCGACGTGATCGAGAACCATTTGCTCAACATCCTGCTTCTGCTCGCCATGGAGCCGCCGGTCGGCCGCTCGGCCGACGACCTGATCGACGAGAAGGTGCAGGTGCTGCGCGCGATCCGCACGCTGACCAGGGACGACGTCGTGCGCGGCCAGTTCGACGGCTATCTGGCCGAGCCGGGCGTCAGGCCCAACTCGCCGGTCGAGACCTTCGCCGCGGTGCGCTTCTTCGTCGACACCTGGCGCTGGCGCGACGTGCCCTTCTTCATCCGCGCCGGCAAGAACATGCCGGTGCACGCCACCGAGGTGATCGTGCGGCTGAAGCGGCCGCCGCTCGACGTCTTCGATCCGATCAAGCCGGACGACGCCAATTACGTGCGCTTCCGCATCGACCCGCAGGTGGCGATCTCGATCGGCGCGCAGCGCAAGAGGGCCGGCGACGACATGATCGGCGAGCAGGTGGAGCTCACCGCGCTCGACGACTCCAAGGGCGACATGCCGCCTTACGAAAGGCTGATCGGCGACGCCATGAACGGCAATGGCCAGCTGTTCACGCGCCAGGACGCCGCCGAGCTTGCCTGGCGCATCGTCGGCCCGGTGCTCGGCGACACAACGCCGCCGGCGATCTATGCGCCCAAGACCTGGGGGCCGGCCGATGCCATGAAAGGTTTCGGCCCGCCCGATGGCTGGATCAATCCGACCAGATAATTTCCGGGGAGGAGGGAGATGGCGAAGGCAGCAAAGACCGCCGCGAAGGGCAGCGATCCGATCGTGCTCAGCATCGATGTCGGCGGCTCGCATGTGAAGATCCTCACCAGCGCCGGCGGCGAGATGCGCCGCTTTCCGTCCGGCCCGAGCCTGACCCCCGACCAGGTCGTCGCTTCGGTCGGGAAACTGGCGGAGGGCCTGACCTACGACTTGATCTCGATGGGCTTTCCCGGCCCTGTAAGGGACAACAAGCCCTCGCTCGATCCCTTCAATCTCGGCAAGGGCTGGGACGGCTATGATTTCACCGCCTCCTTCGGCAAGCCGGTGAAACTCGTCAACGACGCCTTGATGCAGGCGATCGGCAGCTATGACGGAGGCCGCATGCTGTTCCTCGGCCTCGGCACGGGCCTGGGCGCCGCCATGATCATCAGGAATGTCGGCCAGCCGATGGAGCTTGCCCATCTGCCTTACAAGAAGGGCGCGACTTTCGAGGATTATGTCGGCGAGCGCGGCCTGGTGAAGCACGGGAAGAAGAAGTGGCGCAAATACGTTTTCGACGTCGTGGGCAGGCTTCGGGCCGCCTTGCAGCCGGACTATGTCGTGATCGGCGGCGGCAATGTCGACAAGCTCGATGAATTGCCTGAAAAATCCCGGCGCGGCGACAACACTCGCGCTTTCGAGGGTGGATTTCGTCTATGGTGCGACAAGGCGCTGATCGTCTGATATAGTTACATTTCAGTATAATTGTTCAAAACAGCGTGTATTGATGCGACAAACGTTGCGTCGCGCAGATTTGCCGACTAGGAATTCGCCGGCCTGCGGCCCCTGCGGCTTTCGAATTCGCCAACAACGCTGGCAGCGCTTTGAGATTACACACCGCGAAAGCCGGATCGGTTTCGCGGCCTTGCGGTAGGAAATGGAGGGACTACGTGGACGAAGACACCAGCACAGCCAAGGAAGTCGATCTGCTCGAGCTCACCGCTCACATCGTTTCGGCC
>NZ_RZRY01000189.1:0-9723 GCF_003998035.1 Mesorhizobium sp. M2A.F.Ca.ET.039.01.1.1
GGTCGGGCGCGGTGCGATAAGGCGGCAGGCGAAGCCGCTATCCCGCATGCCGCAGGCTGACGCCACTGCCCTTGTCGAACAGCACCACCTTGTCGGGGTTCCAGGCAAAGCGCACGGCCTGTTCGATCGCGACATCGGTCCTGGCCGGGACGGTGGCGCGCAGCATCGTGTCGCCGACCCTGAGCGTCAGGATCTTCTCCACGCCATGGTTCTCGACATCGTGGACGCGCGCTTCCACCGGCGCGCCGCTCTCCAGATGGACATCCTCCGGGCGGATGCCGAAGACGAGCGGCCGACCGTCGGTCGCGCCGCTCGTCCTGCCCCCGCCAAAACTCTTTGCCCCAGTTGACAGCGGCAGCTCGAAATTCACCGGCGCCATCACCGCGCGGTCGTTGACCAGCTTGCCGTCGATGAGATTCATCGGCGGCGAGCCGACGAAGCTCGCGACATAGGTGTCGCGCGGATTGTTGTAGATCTCATGCGGCGTACCGGTCTGGACGATGCGGCCATGGTTGAGCACGCCGACCTTGTCGCCCATCGACATGGCCTCGATCTGGTCATGCGTGACGAACAGGAACGTGGCGCCAAGCTGCATCTGCAGGTTCTTCAATTCCGTGCGCAGCGCCTCGCGCAGCTTGGCGTCGAGCGCAGACAGCGGCTCGTCCATCAGGAAGACGCGCGGCTTGCGCACGATGGCGCGGCCGATCGAGACGCGCTGCATCTCGCCGCCGGAAAGCCGGTCGGTCTTGCGGTCGAGCAGATGTTCGATACGAAGCGTGCGGGCGGCGCGCGCGACGCGGTCCTTGATCTCGGCATCCGGCAGCCGGCGGATCTTCGGCTTCAGCGGGAATTCGAGGTTCTGCCGCACCGTGTAGCGCGGATAGAGCGAATATTGCTGCAGCACCAGCGCGACGTCGCGTTCGGCCGCGCCCCAGTCGGCGACGTCGACGCCGTCGATGAAGACCTGGCCCTCGGTCGGCTTATCGAGCCCGGCGATCAGGCGCAGCGTCGTCGTCTTGCCGGCACCGGTTTCGCCGAGCAGCACGAAGAACTCGCCGTCGGCAATGTCGAGATTGAGGCCGGTCAGCGCGGTATGGCCGCCGAATTTCTTGGTGATGTTCTTGAGCTCGATATGGGCCATGTCTACTGTCTCATTTTCATTTCGAGGGTGATCAGCCCTCCGCTATGGCTCCGGGCGTTCGATTGTTCGAAAGGCCAAATCGTTGGCCTCTCGTGTCCTTCGGCCATCACAATCTCACCCCCAGCGACTTGCCGCTTGCCGTGTCGAAGAAATGCGCCTGTTCCGGATCAATGCGGACATGGACCTTCTCGCCGGGACCCGAGACGTAGCCGGCCTTGGTGCGCGCGCGCAGCATCGTGGAGCCGACCTTGAGGTCGACGATGTCGAAGGATCCCAGCGGCTCGATGATGCTAGCCTCGACCGGCATGTAGCCGGACGCCGCATCGTGCCGGACGAGCACGCCCTCCGGCCGGATGCCAAGCGTCAGGCCACCGTTGGCATGCCCGTTGAGCTTGGACAGGAGCCGGTGGGGGAACTCGAAGCCCGCCGGCGCGTCGCCGACCGTCACGGAAGCGGCTCCGGGTTGATCCGTGACGCGGGCCTCGGCAATGTTCATCACCGGGCTGCCGACGAATTGCGCCACGAACAAGTTCGCCGGGTGCGAATAGACCTCGTCCGGCGTGCCGACCTGCTGAATGAAGCCCTCATGCATGATGACGATGCGGTCGGCGAGGCTCATCGCCTCGATCTGGTCGTGGGTGACGTAGATCGTGGTCGATCCCTGCTTCACGTGCAGGCGCTTGATCTCGGCCCGCATCTCCTCGCGCAGCTTGGCGTCGAGCGCGCCGATGGGCTCGTCCATCAGCATGGCCTTCGGCCGCCGCACGAGCGCCCGGCCAATCGCCACGCGCTGCATGTCGCCCCCCGAAAGCGCCGACGGCCGCTTGTCGAGCAGGTCGGTGATGCGCAGGACCCGGGCGACCTCGCGCACGGACTTGTCGACCTCGCCGCTGCTCATGCGCGTGGCGCGCAGCGGAAAGGCGACATTCTCGAACACCGTCATGTGCGGGTAGAGCGAGAAGGACTGGAACACCATGGCGATGTCGCGGTCGGCGGCCTTGAGGTGCTGCACCGGCTTGCCGTCGATCAGGATGTCGCCCTTGTCGATCGTCTCCAGCCCCGCCACCGCGCGCAGCGTCGTGGTCTTGCCGCAGCCGGACTGGCCGAGCAGCACGATGAACTCGTTGTCGGCGATGGCGAGGTTCAAATTGTGGATGACCTGGACGGCACCGAAGAATTTCTCGATGCCGCGAAGTTCGATCTGCGTCACTGCCGGGCTCCCTCATGCGTCGGGGCGCCGGTTTCCTCGCTCTGCTCCGGCGCGATCTTGGACGTGATGTTGAAGCCGATCAGCCCGATCAGGATGATCGTCACGCCGTAGGAATGCAGGTTGAGGTTCCATGGCTGGCAGAGCGCGACTATGCCGAGCACCATCAGGATCTGCGAAGCCGGCAAAAGGTATTTCTCGTTGACGGCGCGGAAACTCATTTGCGGATCGCTCCGAACGTCACGCCGCGAAGCAGATGGTTGCGCAGCAGGAAGGTGAAGATCGCGACCGGCAAAAGGAACAGGAAGGTGCCGGCTGCGATCGTGGTCCAATCCGGCAGGCCGGAGCCGATCTGCGACGGGATGAAGGGTGGCGCCGTCTGGGCGCGCCGGTTGGTCATGATCAGCGCGAAGGCATATTCGTTCCAGGCGGTGATGAAGCAGAACACGGCTGTCGCCGCAATGCCCGTCGCCGCTTCCGGCAGCACGATCTTGAAGAAGGCCTGCATGCGCGTGTAGCCGTCCACGAGCGCTGCTTCCTCATATTCCTTCGGGATCTCATCCATGAAGCCTTTCATCAGCCAGACCGAGAAGGAGAGGTTGAACGCGACGTAGAGGATGATCAGCCCGATATGCGAGTCGTTGAGGCCGACCATGCGGTACATCAGGAACATCGGGATGGCGACCACCACCGGCGGCAGCATGCGCGTCGACAGGATGAAGAACAAAAGATCCGCCTCGCCGGCGATCTTGAAGCGGGAAAAGCCGTAGGCAGTGAACGTTCCCATGCCGACCGCCAGCACCGTGCTGATGACCGCCACGATCAGGCTGTTCATGAACCGGTCGGGATACTGCGAAAGCTGCACATCCTTGCCGACCTTCAGCACCCGCTCGCCGCCGTCATAGATGCGTTTTTCCCACCAGGGCGCGGCTTCGTAGACTTGCGGATCGACGGGCTTCTGCATCTGCACGCGCTTGGTGAAGAGACGCACGAACGGCGTCACCTCCGGCTCGAACAGCACGGTCGGCGGCACGCTGACGGCGAGCTCCTTCGGCTTGAACGCCGTCGAGGCGATCCAGTAGATCGGCGCCAGGAAGATCAGCGTCGCGACCAGCACGGCGGCGATTGCCGCGCGGTTGAAAGCAACCTCGGAAGAAGTGCGGACGGCGGCCATCTCAGCGCTCCTTCACCTTGTTGAGATACTTCACGTAGAGGTTGGTGATGGCCAGCACCATGATCAGCACGATGTAGGCCAGCGCGCAGGACTTGCCCGTATCCCACTGCTGGAAAGCCTGCTTGTAGAGCCGGATCGCGATCAGCTCCGCGGTCGGCTGGGTCGTCATCGTGTAGGCGATGTCGAAGGTCTTGAAGGCTTCCATGGTGCGGAAGATCAGCGCGATGAGAAGGATCGGCGAGACCAGCGGCAAGGTGATGCGGGTGAAAGTGTACCACCATCCGGCGCGGTCGATCGCGGCGGCCTCGTAGAGATGCTGCGGCACCGCCGACAGGCCGGCGAGCGACAAAAGCATGACGAAGGGCGACCACATCCAGATGTCGGTGATCGCGACCGCGTAGAGTGCGCTGTCGGGATTGGAGAGCCAGGCGAAATCGCCAAGGCCGAAGACATAATTGATCGGGCCCCAGGACGGGCTGTAGAGCAATTGCCAGAACAGGCCGACGACCGCCGCCGACATCATCATCGGCAACAAAAGCAGCGTGGTGATCAGGCCCTTCATCGGAAAGGAGCGGTTGAGCAGAAGCGCAAGGCCGAAGCCGACGACCATCTGACCCGCCACGGAAACGATGACGTATTTCGCCGTGATAACGAAGTTGGACCAGATGTGGTCATCGCTGAGCAGCTCGCGATAATTCTGCAGGCCGACGAACTGCCAGGGCTCGCTCCGGTTCGCGGCGAAATTGGTGAAGGAATAGCCGAGCGAATAGATCAGCGGAAAAATGTTGAAGACGATCAGAAAGACCAGCGTCGGGATGATGAACAGGTTGCGGATGGTGAGATCCGACCAGCCGCGAGCGGCAGCCCTGGACGCGGGATCGAGATTGGTGAGGGCTACCGAAGCCAACTTTGTCTCCTGAAAACAGGAATGCCGGAGGGGAAACCCTCCTCCGGCATTCTGACTGCGATGCTTTACTTGTAGCGGTTGTACTTGGTGAAGGTCGCCTTCCAGTCGGCGGCGGTCTTGTCCAGCGCCTCCTGGGCGGTGCCCTTGCCGCCGACCACGAACGGATAGATGTTCTGGTTCAGCTGATCGAGCACTTCGGCATATTCAGGCGTTGCCCAGAAGTCCTTGACCATGAACATCGTGTCGTAGAACGCCTTGTTGTAAGGCGTCGCGTTCTGGAAGGCGTCCGACTTCAGCACGGCCTGGCTGCAGGTGTAGCCGCCGAGTTCGGCCCACTTCTTCTGGGTCTCGTCCTTGATGAACCATTCGAGGAACTTCATCGCCTCGTCCTTGCTCTTCGAATACGAGACGACGGAGATGCCCTGGCCGCCGAGAGCGGCGAAGCGCTTGCCGTCCGGGCCGGCCGGATTTGCAAAGAAGCCGGTGACGTCGGCATAGGGATTGGTGGCCTTGTTCACCAGCGGCGGGAAGAAGGCGAAGAAGTTCATGCTCATCGCAGCGAGACCGCCGGTGATCGCCTGATTGTCTTCCACGAAGAAGGTCTTGCCCCAGCCGGGAGGCGTGAACTTGTAGAGCTGCTTGTACATGTCGAGGCCGGCGGCGGCCTCCTTGGAGTTGGTGATGCCGTCGACCTTGTAGGTTGCGTAGTCGCCGAGATCGCCGCCATAGCTGAAGATGGCGCTTTCGACGCCCATCGCCATCGCGTCATAGGAATTGTCGGTGTAGATGGCGACGCCGTAGCGCTTCTGGTCCGGACGGTGGAAGAACTCGGCGATGTCGCGCAGCTGCGCATAGGTCGTCGGCACGGCGAGGTCGTAGCCGTACTTCGCCTTGAAGGCCTCTTTCTCCTTCGGGTCCTCGAACCAGTCCTTGCGATAGGACCAGCCGATCGCGTCGCCTTCCAGCGGGATCGCCCAATACTTGCCCGAGCCGCCGGGGTATTCGGCATAGTATTTGATGGTCGCCGGCGCCATTACGTCATTGAGCTTGTGCTGGTTGAAGAAGTCGGTGAGGTCGACATAGTGGCCTTGCGTCGAACCGGCGCCGAGCCATTGCGAGTCGCCGACGACCATATCGTAGGCGTCCCCATGCGCGTTGAATTCGGTGAAGGCCTTGGTCTGGAAGTCGGGCCACGGCGTGGTCTGAACCGTGACCTTCACACCGGTCTCGGCTGTGTAGTCGTTGACAAGCTCCTGCAGGTAGTTCGCCGGATCCCATTCCGCCCAGAAGATGGTGAGTTCCTTGTCCTGCGCGCGGACGGATGTCCCGCAGGCAAGTGCCAGCCCGATACCAGCGATCACGCTGGTCACTATCTTGCGCATAGTTTTCCTCCCTTGTGCGCATTCTACCGTGTCATGCGAACCGGCAGCGAAGCCGGCCGCGGTAGTTCCTCCTGTGAGGGCACCCTTGCCGGTTCCGGGCCTCCTCACCCTGCCGGAATGGAACGCGGCCGTCACTTTTGATCCGCTTTATTTGACTATAATCTGGTATTACCAATTTCAGCTTGGCGTCAAGCGCTTTCTTGAGCGACGGAAAGCAGCCGAATGAACCGATCCTTACGATATCTGGCTGTTTTCCCTCGTTATTCCTACTCCTTGATATGCAAGACCCTTGTCACGAGCCGCCTCCGACAATTAACATCCACACCTGATCCTGCAATCTGGTCGAACCAGATTTAGAGGGCTGGTGCTTTCGGCGGCGCCGACATCACTGCTCATTTCGGCCCTGATTCCGCCATCGCCGTCCGCACCAGCGCGCCCGCCGCCCATTGCGCCACCGACATCATTTCGGCGCTGTCCAGCCCCCAGATGTCCTTCAGCACCGTGACCACCTCGACGCCGAACACCAGCGACAGCGCCTGCGCCAGGCGACTGAACTGACGCGGCCTCAAGCGGCCCTTGAGCGGCGCGATCGCATCCTTCAGCAGGTCAACGCGATGGCCGCGCGTGAAGGCGGGCTCGGATCCGAGCGTGCCGGCCTGGCGCCGCGCCCATTGGTCGAGGGACAGCTTCAGAGCCGCCTTGAACGTCGCCTCGAAGGCTTCGATGCGCGGCATCGCGGTGGCAAACAGATCCGCCACGCGCCGTTCGGCATCATCGGAGGCCGACTTCCAGGTGAGGATCGGGCCGAGCCCTTCATCGACCACGGCCTGCACCAGCGCCGCCTGGCTCGGGAAATACCGGTAGGCGGTTGCGCGCGACACCTCCGCCGCCTCCGCGACCTCGCTGACCGAGGGTGTCATGCCGGACTGCATCAGCCGCGTCGCCGTCTCCAGCATCAGCCGCTTGGTGCGGGCACGCGCCCCCTTCTCGATCACCGGCGTCGGGGCGACCTCATCCTTGGCGACGGCTTGTTGACGTGAGACATCCATATCAATATGATACGCGCGTCTCAAAAATTTGCAATGGCGCAACGCCAGGCAAATGACGGGGCCCCACCAGCGACGAGGCTTTGCCGAGGAGCTTACGGGTGGGGCAAAAATAGGTCCCCACCAGCGACGAGGCCTTTGCCGAGGAGCTTAAGGGTGGGGCAAGAAGGCGGGCGGCAAAGCCGAACATGCCGGACGACGGGGAAACGCGCATGAAGCGCATCTATGTGGTCGGCACCGCCGACACCAAAGGCGAGGAGCTTGCCTTCCTGGCCGATGCCGTCGCTACTGCGGGCGGCGCGGTCGTGCGTGTCGATATCGGCACGCGGGGTGCGACCGTCCCGGTCGATATCCCGGCCAGCGAGGTCGCCGCGCATCATCCCAAGGGAGCCCACGCGGTTCTCGGCCTCGATGACCGCGGCGCCGCCGTTGCCGGCATGGGGGCCGCTTTCGCCAGTTTCATCCGCTCGCGCGACGACATCGCCGGTGTGATCGGCATCGGCGGCGGCGGCGGCACCTCGATCGTCACCGCCGGCATGCGCGCGCTGCCGCTCGGCCTGCCCAAGCTCATGATCTCGACGCTGGCATCCGGCGACACCGCGCCTTATGTCGACGTGTCCGACATCATCATGATGCCGTCGGTCACCGACATGGCGGGACTGAACAGGCTCTCCCGCGTCGTGTTGCACAATGCCGCCCAGGCGATCGCCGGCATGGCCGCGAAGCCGGCCCCGGCCGCCGCCGGCAAGCCGGCGCTCGGGCTCACCATGTTCGGCGTCACCACGCCTTGCGTGACGGCGATCGTCGAGCGCCTGCGCGACGACTATGACTGCATGGTCTTCCACGCCACCGGCACCGGCGGCCGCTCGATGGAGAAGCTCGCCGACAGCGGCCTGCTGGCCGGCGTCCTCGACATCACCACGACCGAGGTCTGCGATTTGCTGTTCGGCGGCGTGCTGCCGGCAACGGAGGATCGCTTCCGCGCCATCGCCCGCACGAAATTGCCCTATATCGGCTCGGTCGGCGCGCTCGACATCGTGAACTTCTGGGCGCCACCGACAATTCCGGAAAAATATCGTGGGCGACTGTTCTACGAACACAATCCCAATGTCACGCTGATGCGCACCACGGCCGACGAATGCCGCCGGATCGGTGAATGGATCGGCGGCCGCCTCGCCCGCTGCGAAGGCCCGGTCCGCTTCCTGATCCCGGAAAAGGGCGTCTCGGCGCTCGATATAGAAGGCGGCGCCTTCTTCGACGCAGAGGCCGACGCGGCGCTGTTCGACGCGATCGAGCGCACGATCGAGCCGACGAAGGACCGCACCGTCACGCGCCTGCCGCTGCACATCAACGACTCCGCCTTCGCCAAGGCCGCGGCCGAGGCGTTCCTCGACATCGCCAACAAGTGAGACAGACAAGCATGCCCGCCATCCCGCGCAAAACAATCCTGGAGAAATTCCGCAGGATGATCGCCGACGGCGTGCCGATCGTGGGCGGTGGCGCCGGCACCGGCCTGTCGGCCAAGGCCGAGGAAGCCGGCGGCATCGACCTGATCATCATCTACAATTCTGGCCGCTATCGCATGGCCGGGCGCGGCTCGGCCGCCGGCCTGCTCGCCTATGGCAACGCCAACGAGATCGTCAAGGAGATGGCCTATGAGGTGCTGCCGGTGGTGAAGAAGACGCCGGTGCTGGCCGGCGTCAACGGCACCGATCCCTTCGTCATCATGCCGCTGCTGCTTTCCGAGCTGAAGACGATGGGCTTTTCCGGCGTGCAGAACTTTCCGACCGTCGGCCTGTTCGACGGCACCATGCGCCAGAGCTTCGAGGAGACCGGCATGGGTTTTGGTCTCGAGGTCGACATGATCGCCGAGGCGCATCAGCTCGATCTGCTCACCACGCCCTACGTCTTCAATCCCGATGAGGCGCGCGCCATGACCAATGCCGGCGCCGACATCGTCGTCGCCCATATGGGTGTGACGACCGGCGGCTCGATCGGCGCCACCTCGGCGAAAACGCTCGACGCCTGCGTGAAAGAAATCGACGACATCGCCGATGCCGCGCGCTCGGTGCGCAAGGATGTCATCCTGCTGTGCCATGGCGGGCCGATCTCGATGCCCGACGACGCCCGCTACATCCTCGAGCGGTGCGAGGGGCTGCACGGCTTCTATGGCGCAAGCTCGATGGAGCGGCTGCCGGCCGAAGCGGCAATCGCCAGGCAGGCGGCGGATTTCAAGGCGATCACAAAAACGAAGGGATGAGGCAATGGCCGACAAAAGCAAAGTGTTCGTCTACCCGAAGGATGTCAGCGCCTTCGGTTTCGACTGGGGCAGACTCTCGCTGACCGTCGCGCCGGAAGTGAATGGCGCTGAGCGCTTTTCCGGCGGCGTCGTCGACTTGCCGCCCGGCCGGGGCCACACCCGCCACAATCATCCCGGCGCCGAGGAGATCATCTTCGTCATCTCCGGCCATGGCGAGCAGATGGTGGAGGACGAGAAGGGCAATCCGGTGGTGGCGAAGGTCGGTCCAGGCTGCACCATCTACGTGCCGGAGAGCCGCTTCCACTCGACGCTCAACACCGGCGACCAGCCGATGCAGCTGTTTGTTGTCTATTCGCCAACTGGGCCTGAGCTGGTGTTGCGGGAGCTGCCGGATTTCAAGCTGCTGCCGGCGGGCACATAATCTTCAGCGTCGCAGCCCCCTCATCCGGCCGCTGCGCGGCCACCTTCTCCCCGGCGGGGCAGGGCTGTCCGGGGAAAGGTTCGGGTGAATCGAAATGCCGCATGTGCATGCCCCGTAAGACGGGGATTTTCCGTCTACCTTCTGGTTGTCGAGACTCAGAAAGGGAACGGGGCATGCGCTTTACG
>NZ_RZRY01000018.1:0-30290 GCF_003998035.1 Mesorhizobium sp. M2A.F.Ca.ET.039.01.1.1
GGCCTGAACTGATCGCATCACCATAACGACCACTACGGGCCCACGCGACGCTTCATTCCGCGGCCTTCAGCGTACGCATACATTCTTCCATGAGGTCCAGCATCTCCTCGTAGAGCTTTCCACGCTCATTAGGTCAGCGATGGAGAGTCCCTTGACGTTCAGTTCGTCATAACGTTTCGCTCCGGAAGCGTTGCCAATTCCAAACGCCAACTTGAGCCTGCGTGGTACGCATCCGGTGAAGACCGCAGACGTGCGTATCTGGTGGCCAGAGAACCTGAGCACCGGAGTGCTGGGGTCAAGCTTTCGATGGGGAGACGCGATGATGTTCTTCGAGGAGGAGTTTGACCTCCTCGAAGCCTTCATCGGTGAAGATCCCGTCGTCATCATTGGCGCCGTAGACCCAGATGACGCCGTCCTAATCCGGGACACAAAGGGGGTGAACTCCCGTCTCGACGGCGCGGGCGTCGCCGCCGTTGCAAAGGCGGTCGTCGCCATCCGCTCGTACCATGCCGCAGCGAGTCAAAGCGGCCCGCATCTGACCCTGCCTCTGTCAACCAAGGACAGCCGTGCGGTGCTCGTGACGCTTAAGGTGGAAGCGGAAGGTGAGGCGCTGATGGCGGCCGAGCAGGCACGCGCCTTGGGGTGCTTGTGAGCGGCGTAGTTGTCAAGAACGACGTGGATGGCCCTGCTGGCCGCCACCTCGGCATCGACAGCGTTGAGTGAGGCGGATGAATTCCTGGTGACGATGGCGCTGCATGTTCCTGCCGATAACGGTGCCATCGAGCACGGTAAGGGCGGCAAACAGGGTGGTCGTGCCGTTGCACTTGTAGTCGTGGTCGTGGTGCCGAGCCTACCCTTCATGGGCAGGCCGGGCTGGGTGCGGTCGAGCGCCTGGATCTGGGCTCTTCTCGTCGACCGACAACAGGATAGCGTGAGCCGGTGGATCAACTAGTGGCATGGCCGACGACGTTGCGCAGTTTGTCGACGAACTGCGGATCGTTGCAGAGCTTGCACTGGCGCGCCACACGCAAGTCTTGAACTTACCAGATTGCCGCATGATCTCGAGGGTGCCCACGCCGTCGCTGCTCAACAGAATGATCTCTGCGCGCCAAACGTGCTTCTGCAGCGCACTGCGATGGGCGCGCTGATCAGAGAGAGGCTGACGATCAATCGAAGAAACGGTGAGGTATATTCCTGTGCGCATGTACCAGACTCGCATGCGCACTCACAAAAGGGAATCCTCAGCCGAACTCTTATGTCAGGCGTAAACCACTAGCACGACAGGGCTCCCGGCAAAGCTCTGGGATCGACAGATTGCCCATTGCGGCGCGCTGGAAGGCTACCTGGTTCCAGTTGTGGTCGCAGGCACCCCAGAGCACGAATGCAGATGAATTGACTTTATATCGAGCAATATTTTTTCCGCCTTTAGCATCCAAGAAATCCGGTCTTAGATCCACGTAAGAGTGAGCCACTAGGGCGGCCTTAACATGTCCTCGTTTTCGATTGTGAACCACAAAATTGATCCCACGCGAGTGGCAAAAGCACTTAAGCCGGATGGGAGCATGGATGACAACGATCGGGTTGAAATTGGGCCGACGGACGTCGCCTTTGCGGAGTGGGCAGCCTTGGGCCTGACCACGCCCAACCTAGATCGTATGCGCAAGACCCGTCTTGATCGGATTGTTCTGCAACTCCGCCAAAGAGACTATGCGGGCGTGCTCTGCTTCGACCCGCTGAACATACGATACGCTTCAGATTCCTCGAACATGCACATATGGATCATGCACAATCCGTCACGAGCTGTGTTCGTATCGGCCGACGGCTATGTCGTTCTCTGGGATTTCCATCGTTGCAGCCACCTGTCAACCTATCTGCCGCTCATCAACGAAACCCGGGATGGCGGGGCCGGCTTTTACTATTTCGTTGCCGGCGACCAAGAAGAAGCAGTCGCCAAGGACTTTGCCGGACAAATTGACGAACTGTTGCGCCGCTCTGGTGGCAAAAACCGTCGTCTTGCCGTCGACAAGATCGAAATCCCCGGCCTTCGTGCGCTAGATGCAGTTGGCATCGAGGTTTGCAACGGCATGCAGCTCATGGAGCACGCCAGGGCCATTAAGGGAATCGACGAGATCAACGCCATGCGCTGCTCTCTCGCGACCTGCGAGATTGCCGTTGCCAAAATGCGAGAACGTTTGCAGCCCGGCATAGCCGAAACGGAACTTTGGTCGGTTCTTCATGCCGAAAACATCGCACGTGGTGGCGAGTGGATCGAAACGCGCATTTTAACTTCCGGCCCGCGCACGAACCCCTGGATGCAGGAGGCCGGCCCCCGTCGCATTGTCTCAGGAGACCTCGTCGCCTTCGACACCGATATGGTGGGCCCGTACGGCATGTGTGCCGACTTCTCCCGCACTTGGCACTGCGGTGACGGCCGACCCACCGAAGCACAGCGAAGGCTGCACGACATAGCCTACGAGCACGTAGCTGCAAACATGGCTATGCTAAAGCCGGGCGTCTCTTTCACCGAACTCACTCAGCGCAGCCACAAGCTTCCCGCGGATTTCGTCAAGCAGCGATATGGCGTCATGATGCATGGCATTGGTCTTTGCGACGAATATCCCGCGATTCTCTATCCTGAAGACTTCATCCCGGGAGCATTCGACTATGTTCTCGAGCCCGGAATGACCCTGTGCGTCGAGGCTTATATCGGTGCCGTCGGTGGGCGGGAAGGCGTAAAACTGGAAGAGCAGGTGCTCGTGACCGAGAGCGGAGTTGAAAATCTCACGAGATGCCCGTTTGATGAGGCTTTGGTGGCCTAGGGATTTCGGCCGAGTCTCTTCAAATTGTCCAATTCTTGAGAGATCCGCGGAAAAGCTGTTTGTTGCGCATCTGGCTCAGCACTTTTGCGGAAGTTGGCTTTTCGTTGGTCCAACTCGCCCGCCTACATTCGTAGAAAGGGGGGTGGAGGCATCCAAGTCCATGGTCGACGCCCTGACCCGCGAGTGCTGTCGATACTCTGACCAGCAGTCGGGCAGTGGCAGCTGTGGCGTCAGATTTGCAGCAAGTCCGCTGTTAGCCTCCGAACACACGGTCTCTGTTGGGGGTGGCGCATGTGGCCATTCCGCCAAGGATATTGGTCGAATTGCAGGCAATAGCCGGTCAGTGTCAGGTCACACTGGGTTGGCGCTTCGTGACGACGATTTTCGTGTAGCAGACATTTCGCTGAGTGGTTTGCATGCTCTCGATCTTGGCTGGGGACACAACAATGTGGAGCTTCGGTGTATGGAGCGCGGATCGGTCGTCATCGTTCGGCGTGTTCGGTGCTCCATGGGGCGGTCAATTCATCTGCTTACGTCACAGCCGGGACCTGCTTGACAAGAAACCTGAGGCAGCGCGATACTATGAGAAGTCCCTCCTGTCGTGACGGAACGCTATCTCGGAGGATAAATATGCACTATTCCCTAGATATACATGCCGAGGCTGGGCGTTTGTTGGAAGAGAAATGCTGTGCGATTTCCGCCCTACTGATCACGACTCCCCTGGTCGGCTTGCTTTTCGCATTTGCGTCACAGGGGACAAATCTTTTTGACTCTACTAACCCGGAGAGGGCCTTCCTCCAGAGTTCTTCGATCGTGCTGCCGCCGCGCTGAGCAAGTCCAATAAGTCTGCCACGGATGTAGCTAAGCTGAGCGTCCGACGGAAACGCCCCAGTGTTGATTTTTCGAGCTTTCTCTGACTTGCCTGTCGGAGTCCACCAGAGGCGATCCGTCGCGACGCAGCCTAGTGCTACTTTGGCAGATTTTTGGCGATGTGGGCATTTTGAGGATTGAACGAAGCCGCTAACGCGGCATTTGGCGGATCGGTTTGCAGGAACGCTTCTGTTTTGAAGGATCGCGGCTGTTGAAGCGCAATCTGAGAACAGGAGCTACAGAAATGGCCAAGTTGACCCCAGTTCCCCGGCGCATGATCGAGGATATGACGATCCGTAATCTGCCGCCGGCCACGCAGCGATCCCCACGTGCATGCCGCGGCGAAGTTTTCGCGCTACTTGGCCGTTCGCCGGACCGGCTCGGTCTGGAGGACGTGCGCGCCTTCCAAGTTCATTTGATGTCGACCGGAATCTCGTGGCTGCGCTGAACCAGACGGTGTGCGCGCTGCGGTTCCTCTACGGCGTGACGCTGGGCCATGCCGAGAGTCCGGAGCGGATCGTCTATGCTCGCTCGCTACGCACGCTGCCGGTGGTATTGAGCGCCGACGAAGTCGTGGCCTTCCTAGAGGCGGTGCCGAGCCTGAAGTGCCGTACGGCCCTGACGACGGCCTAAGAGCAGGTCTCAGTGCTTGGAGACTGTCGGGCTGAAGGTCGGCGACATCGACAGCGGTCGCGGGGTGATCCGTGTTGAGCACGGCAAGGGCGACAAGGACCGCACCGTGATGCTGTCGGCGCAGCTTCTGCGCATCTGCGAGTCTACTGGCGGCTTGGCGAAGCCGCGGGACTGGCTGTTTCCCGCGCGCGGGTGTTATTTGGGCTTGTCGTTCGGCGCGTGCGGCCGCCTAAGCGGGTGACGGTCCACACGCTCAGGCACAGCTTCGCCACGCATCTTCAGAACGCACCGACATCCGCACCATCCAGGTTCTACTCGGCCACAACAATCTGTCCGGCGGCGCGCTACGCTAAGGTCTCGAACAGCCTCATCCGACGCACGACAAGCCCGGCTGAACATCGAGGTGCCGCCAGGGTGAGTGGTACCGCCATGTCGGCGAGACTGAAGGTGGCGGATATCTTCCGCCGCCATGGCGAAGTATATAGACAGGTTCATGACGGCTATCTAGGCTCGCATCGAGCGGCGTGTGATGAGCGCGATCGAGCTCTGCCGGACCGCCGAACTGGGCGGCCAGTCTACGGCTGCCGCTCCTGCGGTCGATCCGCGTGGCCTACAATTCCTGTCGCAGCCGGCACAGTCCCAAATGCCAGGGTCAGGCCTGCCGGGACTGGCTTGCCGCACGCCAGAATGAACTGCTGCCGGTGCTCTATCACGCAGTGTTCATGCTGCCGGCTGAGGTTGCTGCGATCCCTTTCACAAGGCGGCACCTTATACGCGGCCGAAACGCCTGCGCGCGAAGCCAATCTCAGGCATTTGGGAGCTGAGATCGGCCTCATCGCGGCGCTGCATAGCTCTCATCTACCATCCCGCCTGATTGTATCGTACCGGGTGGTGGTGTCTCGCCCGACGGCACACGCTGGATCTCGTGCAGGCCGGGCTCTTTTTACTCGTGCGCGTGCTGTCGCGCCTGTTTCGCTGGCGCATGACACGGAAGACGCGCTTGTGATTGACGGCCGGTTCGCCGTCTTTCGCGTTCCCTGTTCGTCAGGGCTGTGATGCGACGATCGCCATAGGTCGGGCGTTCGTCGATCAGGCGGCGACCAGCTCCAAGAGCCCATCGTCATCGGGGTTGCGATAAGGCCCGCGCGGCTTCACCAGGCGATGCAACTCATGGAGATGGGAACGCGCCGCCCCGAGGGTCTCGGCAACGGCCTTCATCGGGAACCGTCCCTCGGCTGCGACAAGAGCCGCAAGTTCGGTTTTTTGACTCCGACCTGGCCAGCGCGTCTTTGAGGATCTCCACTTCCATGGTCTTGCGGCCGAGAAGCCGCTCGAGGTCGCGAAGGCGCTCTTCAAGCCGCCGCACTTCCGAACTCCCGACCACAGATTCGTCCGATCCCACCGCAGCCGTTCCGCCTTCCTTCAATAAACGGCGCCAACGATACAAGAGATTTGGCGCCACGCCTCATCGTGCGGCGACAGAGGACACGGTCTCACCCGGAAGGAAACTCTCCTCGATAATCTGCAGCTTCTGTTCGGTCGTCGTCCAGTGTCGGCGCCGTACCTCCCCGGTGATCAGTTCAATCCGTCGACAGTCGTCAGCCATAAGCCTGTGCTTGAGGATATCCCCAAGCCTCCCGCGTTAGGCCGACTGTCCGGCCGAAATGGGGGCCAGTTCAGGATCCGACATTGTTGGCGAACTTCGAACAAAGGAGGTCTGTGCAGTTCTTTCACGACGCCTTTCTTCGATGAAGAACAGTGTAATGCGAGCCTTCAGGTCAAATGGCATGACGCATGCACAGGGTTGTGCGAGCCGGAAGGAACAAGGCCATGCTGACAGAGAACCAGATGAAAGTGCCTGCCGAGATCGTGCCTCGCCAGGAGAATGCCGAAGAGACCCGCCACGTACCTTCGGAGCTCGAGCACGAGGATTTAGCCGATGCGCGCTGTTGGAATGCAGGCGATCGCCCCTTGCTGACGGGCAGGGTTGGGTCATGCAGTTGAAGGGCGATCGTAGGCTAGAGGCTTTTCGACGGATGCTTCGCATCCGCCGATTCGAAGAAGAAGGTAGGCGCCTGTTCAACGGTGGTCAGATCCCTGGTTGGTTTCACACGACCGTGGGTCAGGAAGGCGCTATCGTCGGAGCAAGCCTCGCCCTCCGGGACGATGACGCCATGACCGGAACACACCGTTCGCATGGCCATCCGATTGCGAAGGGCGCGCATTTGCAGGCGCTTATGGCAGAACTGATGGGTAAGGAGGGCGGCGTTTGTAAGGGGCGTGGCGGTTCGATGCATTTTGCGGACAGTTCAGTGGGGATTATCAGTGAATCGGGAATCGTCGGAGGGGGCATTCCTCTTGCCACAGGATGCGCATTTAGCGCCAAGGTGCGCGGCGTCGATCAGGTTACCCTTTGCTTTTTCGGCGACGGAGCAGTGAACCAGGGCACTTTTCACGAGAGCCTCAACATGGCCTCGTTGTGGAGGCTTCCCGTCATTTATCTTTGCGAGAACAATGGCTATGCAATGACCACCTCCGTAGCAACAAGCCACGGACAGCCGGACATTGCCCTACGAGCGGCAGGTTACGGAATTCCAGGAGAAATAGTAGACGGACAGGACGTCAGTGCCGTCTATCAATCTGCGGCATATGCGGTCACGCGAGCACGCGCGGGGCAGGGACCCACTCTCATAGTGGCCAACACTTATCGGTTCGATGAACACAATATAGGCTTGGCCGTTTCTGGGGAGCCTTATCGACAGGTCGCAGAAGTCGAGGCACACAAACGCGACCGGGACCCAATTTTGCTATATCGCACTGTGCTGCTCGAAGAGGGTGTAAATGAAGAGACTCTAGCAACCATCGAGCATGAAGTGGCCCAAGCCGTCACACAGGCCGTACAGTTTGCTTTGGCTAGCCCCATGCCCCGGCCCGAAACGTTGCCCGACTATATGTTCGTGTCGACCATTGCCCGCTAAGGGTGGGCTGGAGGGATTAATGGATGTGAAAGACGATACCCACAGAGACGCAGCCACGCCCGGTCCCCATATTCAGATGACCTATTTTGAGGCAATCGTGCAGGCCCAGCTAGAGGAAATGCATCGGGATGAGCGCGTTGTATTGTTGGGAGAGGACGTCTCAGTTCATGGCGGCGGCAAGCTTATCGAATGCTTCGGCAAGAACCGGGTTTGGAACATGCCAATTTCAGAAGGCAGTTTTACGGGACTTGGCATCGGGGCTGCCATCAATGGTTTGCGACCGATTGTAGACATTTCAACTGCCAGTTTCATCTATCTCGCTTGTGACCAGATTGTAAACCAGGCCTCAAAATTGCGGTATATGACTGGGGGCCAGATAGACATCCCAATCGTCTTTCGCTGCTGTATGTTCTCGACGGGCTCCGAAGCGGCACAGCATGCCGACCGGCCTTACCCGCTTTTTATGAACGTGCCGGGCCTTAAGATTATCAGCCCGACCAGCGCTGCCGATATCAAAGGCCTCATGAAATCCGCCATTCGCGACGGCGATCCTGTGCTCGTCTTCGAGGACACCCGCCTCTGGCCTCTCAAAGGCGACGTCCCCACGGATCCGGACCATTTAATCCCAATTGGCAAAGCGGACGTGAAGCGCGAGGGGGAGCACGTTACCGTCGTTGCCATCGCCGGTGCTATCAGGCCGACCATGGAAGCTGCCAACTACCTCATCGAGGAAGGCATTTCGGTCGAAGTGATCGATCCACGTACATTGAAGCCGCTCGATTATGAGGCAATCAAGATGTCAATCGAGAAGACCGGACGGCTGATTATTGTCGAGAACGGACACCGTATCTGCAACGTCGGAAGTGAAATCGCAGCGGTGATGGCGGAAGAGTCCTTCGATCTTTTGAAGCGACCTATCTTGCGGCTGAGTGCTCCAGATATTCATGTCCCATTCAGTCCGGCTCTTGAGAAGGACTTTTTTCCAACACGGGACAGCATTGTTGGCGCCATACGACAGTTACTCTGAGTTCCCAAAAAACGCATGAATGGAAGTAACACAGCAACTGCCGTTATCGTCGCAGTAGGAGGTGATAAGACGCGCTTAGAAAAAGAAGGCAGGCCATCAGACGATAGGCGGGAAACATTCCAGAAGGGATAGGGCTTATACATGAGTAAATCATTCATCGATGGCAGATTCGGTCTGAGTGGGAAGACCGCTTTGGTGACCGGCGGAGCACGCGGCATCGGATTGCAAGTCGCGCTTACATTACAAGAAGCTGGCGCCGATATAATTCTCACTGGAAGGGATCGGGTTCGCGTGGCCGCGGCGGCAGATCAGTTTCCAGTCAAGCCTAAAGTCTATCAGCTCGATGTTAGGGACTCGCAGGCGGTACGCGATCTCGCCGATGGCATCGCCGTTTGCCCTGACATCCTTATTAACAATGCCGGGGTGTCCCGCGCGGCGCCGACGAAATATACCACCGACGAGGATTGGCGAGCTGTCCTTTCAGTCAACTTGGACGGCCTGTTCTACTGCAGTCGCACCTTCGGCTCTCTCATGGCGGAGCGCGGTTCCGGCGTGATTGTAAATATCAGTTCGATATGTGGAGATGTTGTCACCCGACAGGAATCCGTAGTCACGGCTTACAATGCGAGCAAGGCGGGGGTAACTATGGTAACCAAAACCCTTGCTTGCGAATGGGCAAGATCTGGGGTTCGGGTGAACGCAGTGGCGCCTGGATTCGTACAGTCAGAGATGACCGACCAGTATCCTGTAGAAGTGGTCAGGGCATGGTCTGATCGGACGCCAATGGGCCGCTTCGGCCAACCTCATGAGATTGCATCTGCCGTCCAATTTCTTGCTAGCGACGCGTCAACCTATATCACGGGAACGGTATTGTTGGTGGATGGTGGCTACACTTGCTGGTGAGATTTTCTATTGGTTAATTCTGGTGGGCCATCCTGCTGCCTGGGGTGACAAAGCAAGATGATCTACCCATCGAAGTTTCTGTGCGTCGCACTACTTGATCCATAGTTTCGTAGTCAAAAGCACGGTGAACGTCAACCGAATCGATGAAGCTATCCAGCAGTTTGGCGGTGCGTTCTTGAGGCCGCTGTAGGTTAGGTGTAAGGCCGTTCACCAAGCTCGTTTGAATGACAGTTCGCGCGACGAGCAGAAGCTCGTGCATCGTACCTTCTCCCAGACGCTCCCCAGCCAGCTGAGTGATGTAGACACCGGTCATCACCCGTTGCCATGGGATCTCTGGTCCTTCACCAGGATCGGTGCGGCGGTAACGGATCCCATCATCGCGCCTCTCATTCCCCAGCCGACTTGCGCGAGAAGAATAGGCCTATATTGCGGCAACCAAGACACTCTTTTTGGTGGTCATGACGTCACATCCTGCAACAGATAAATACAACTACTTCACAAGAATTTACCAATCGCAAACCACGAGCAGTGGTATGTTGGACGAACTCACGCGCGGAAAAAAACCAGACAAGCTATTCGGAGTCGACAAACATGAAAAGAAGAGCGCTTATCCTGATCGAGGGTACAAGGAACAATGGTCCTCTATATGTCCAAGCGGCCCGAAGTCTTGGCCTGCACTCGATTACCCTGGCGGCTGATCCACTTAGGCACTACTATCATGCCGCAGAAGACAGTGAGGTAATCTGTGTGGACACATCCAATCTCGATGCGCTGATTTGCGAGTGTGTTCGGCTGCATGCGACCTATGATATTGCTGGGATTACGAGCTCGGAGGAAGCTGCATATGCGACAGTCGGCATGCTCTGTCGACATTTCAATCTGCCAGGTCCGAACGCCGAATCGGTTGAACGATGCTGCGATAAATTCACTCAACGTCAGCTGCTTGGGCAAGCCGACATTCCAATTCCTGCCTACGCGTTGGCAACGAATGCGAGCGAGGTTGTAAGCTCTGCCGCTAAAATCGGCTTTCCTGTAATTGTAAAACCAGCCACGGACACCGGCGGCAGCGAGGGGGTCCGATTGTGCGGCAGTAGCGAGGAGCTAATCCAGCATACTGCTTATCTATCAAGCAGGTGGAGTACATGGCAGTCCCCAGCAAGAATATTAGTGGAACAATTTGTGAAAGGCTTTCATTATTGGGTGGAGATGATGGGAGATGACGTCATTGGAATCGCCTCTCTCGAATTCGGTCCCTCGCCGCATTTCGTATATAATAGATGCGCCTATCCGGCCTTGCTTACCAATGAAGAGGATGAGCGCATCGCCGATGTTTCACTGAGGTGTTTACAGGCTCTCGACCTTCACTGGGGTCCGACCAACGTTGAACTCAGGTGGACGGCACATGGGCCGGTCGTCATTGAAGTAAATCCGCGTATGTCGGGCTCGCCCGGTGTTGAGCTAGTTGAGCTAGCTTGCGGTATCAATCTTATCCGAGAGCACATTAAACTCGTGATCGGCGATGAGGGCGATTTGCGCGGAACCCGTTCAGAAACTGCTGCTGCGCAATTCCTAGTTCCTGAACGGGACGGCGTTCTCGATTGGATCGATGGCGTCAGCCGGGCGGCTGCTGTACCTGGCGTCGCCAAAGTGAAGCTTTACCTTGAACCAAACACCACGATCAAAAGGAGAGGCGATCACCGAGACTTAATCGGATATGTGACCGCCAGCTCGCCTGACATCGCTCGGACGGAGGCGATACTTCAGCGGGCCGTCGGCTTAATTGAGTGGTCGGTTACATAGGTTCGATTTCCCTTGCTACCTGGCGGAGCGGCGCTTGTGTCCACCGTGTGGTGTTGCCGGGTTCAAGCGCCAGCCGCTGAAGATGATGAAGCCGACGTGCATCATTGTTGAAGCTGCTGAAGCGCTAGCGCAGCGAAGAAGAACCGCCAGGGAGCCATACGATCAGCGGATGGCGCACAGGATCGCTGGTCCTCGACGCACCCGTTTCCGGTTAACCTCCGAGCCAGCGACTGTCGGCCCTCCAACAGGGAAACCGGCAGTCCCGCGCGCGTCCGCAACAGCGGACGGTTGTCGTGCGTAGGACGGAGGAAATTCGCCCCTGCCTCGGGCGGTGAACGGGACAGCCGTAGGAGCGTCAGCAAAGCGCAGGCCGCAGGACGGGACGCGGGACGACTTTCCCCGTCCGCGGCGATCCGCATGTGTTTGCGTCAGGAGAAAGGCTGACCGGACGAAAGGCGCACTGCCGCTTCTCGAAAGTCCGGTCGCTGATCAGCGACGTGCGGTAGGATCGGCCATAGCAGGGCCGAGTTCCCCCTGGAAGAAAAAACAGGTGTTGCACCCGTCGGGTCCCCCTCAATTGCTGGGCAGCCTGTTAACTTCCAGCCTGGCATACTCGCTCTCCAGGTCGTCTTGCGCGGGTTCGGCAATTCCTCGAGCGTCAGCTCCACGGCCAAGATCGCCCGCTCAACGATCTCACCCGCGTCGAGCTCGGCCAGGCCCGAATCAATACCGGCCCAGCTGGTTGGCTGCCAGTCGCAGGAGACTGAGATTCTGCATGGCAGAGTTTACTCGGCAAGCGCCAGCCAGCGCTCTCGGTGGGCCGCATTCATACCCCAACAGAGCGCGTTCAAAGCTGAGGTTGCCGCCAAGGCGCTGTCAAGCAGAGGCTTATCGCGAAATAGAGACGTACGGGCTGCGATCGTTCGAAGGTCGTCGAACGATCGACCTGATTGCAGACCGCGCATACGCCTACGAGGCCCGGGGGTACGTCCTGGGATGTTTTAGAACAGCCATGCCCGCATTACTCCAGGAGCTTGGCGCAAGGCAACGGAGGCCTACGAGTTCTGCTGCACCCGGACAAGGAGCCCGTGTGCCGGTACTCACCAAACCGCCAGCTGGTTCCGAAATAAGGCGATGTCGCAGGTCCGAACAGCTTGCGCACGACTGCGCGAGGCATAAACTGGTTTTAACCCTAGCGAAACCTTTTGTGCATTCTCAGGGCAGTTGCTGGTGCTTACGATTAGAATGACACAAGCAAGGCTCGGCTTGCCGGATCCTGAGTATGTAATACTCCGCTTCCGCCGCTGCAGAAGCCAGTCGTCGGGGGGAACTTCGGCGGGGGGAAGGAAGCCGCGGGTCTCGATCAGCGGGATGGCATCTGGGTTTGAGGTAGCAGAACCGGGGAAGCGTCTTCACCGCTTCCCCGTCGATCCTGCGGATAGGGGCAGAGCTTGGCAAGCTAGTCCGCTCGGCAGATCGCAGAGGCGGTGGCATCGCCCAGACCATCGTGCCTCACGCGATGTCCCGCTGCCTATGCATGTCGCTCGTCGAAGTGAAGGGTGGAAAGGCAGTTGGATAAAAGGTTTGCAGGTAAGGTGGCTCTCGTGACGGGCGGGCGTAGCGGCATCGGTCTTGCGACTGCGCGACGTCTAAGGGACGAGGGCGCTCGCGTGTTCACCGCTCAACGTGGTGAGGACCGGGAATTCGAGGCCATTTCGGTCGACTTCACAGCTCCGACCAAGGCGGCTCATGCTATCAAAGCGGTTGTCGAACGGGCGGGACGGCTCGATGTCCTGGTAAACAACGCCGGGGTCATGCAGGAGGCGCTCGTCGAAGATATGAGCCTAGCAGATTGGGAGAGGACGATCGCCATAAATCTGACCACCCCATTCGTGCTGATAAAGGCGGCGATGCCTCACCTGCGGTCCACTGGCGGCGCGATCGTGAATGTCGGATCGATCGAGGGGCTGGGATCCAACCCGAAACACGCGGCCTATTGCGCCTCCAAGGCTGGTCTCCACGGTCTCACCCGCGCGGTTGCGATCGACCACGGCGCCGAAGGTGTGCGCTGCAACGCTGTCGCGCCTGGCTGGATCGACACCGACCTGAACTTGGATTTCATCGAGAGCATGCCGGACCCCAAGCGCTTTCGCCAGCAGATCGGTAATATCCATCCAATTGGGCGAACGGGGAAGCCGGAGGAGGTCGCGAACCTCGTAGTCTGGCTGGCTTCGCCAGAATCCTCGTTTATCACCGGTCAGGTGTGGACGATCGATGGAGGCCGAATGGCGAAGCTCAGTCTGCCACAGTAGAACCTGCGCAGGTTTGCCAAGCCGGACTTCATTGGACACCGCTCTCTTAAAAGGTGTTTGACAGCTTAGGTTGCAACCTGAGCGAAACGTTTGCGTTGTGCCCGGTATGAAAGAGGTCTAGGATTTCGGAGGATCTCTTGCAGTATAGTTCTAGAATTTTCTAAGCGAAAATTAACGAGCTTAAGTTCTGCGCAATGCAAGCGAAACAGGAGTATGATGGACGGTACCTTATGTTTTTTTGGATGGGAGTCGGTTTCAGCGGACACCTCCATGTGCTTCCCAATATACGTCGACCGGGCTAGATTTGGGATGTCGTGAGACGGCGATACATTTTGTACCGGGAATGGGCGCTCTCGCGGTCGGGCACTCGATCCTGATACTTGGCGCTCAGGCCAGGCCCATCGCTAGTTCCAACGCCTGCCGTTCGAAGAGGCGGCGGTAAATGCCACCATCGAGATCGATCAGCGCGGCATGATCGCCGTCCTCCATGATGCGGCCACGGTCGAAGACGAGCAGCCGATCGAGCGAGCGGACCGTCGACAGCCGGTGTGCGATGACGAGTGTGGTTCGACCCACCATCAACCGATCCACCGCTTGTTGAATGAGCACCTCGGATTCCGAATCGAGGCTCGATGTGGCCTCGTCAAGAATAAGGATCGGCGCGTTCGCCAGGAAGGCGCGCGCGATCGCCACGCGCTGGCGCTCGCCGCCGGAGAGCTTCAAACCTCTTTCGCCGACCAATGTCCCATAGCCCTTCGGCAGGGGCGCGATGAAGTCATGCGCACTGGCCAGCCGTGCCGCTTGCTCGATTTCGGCCTGGCTCGCGCCAGGCCGGCCATAGGCGATGTTCTCGGCAAGCGACCTGTGAAACAGGATAGGCTCCTGCTGCACGATCGCGATCTGCGAACGGAGCGACTCTTGGGTCACCTCGGAGACGTCCTGGCCGTCTATCAGGATCCGGCCGCCGCTCAGGTCGTAGAGTCTCTGGATGAGCTTCACGAATGTTGACTTGCCGGAACCGGAAGGTCCAACCAACCCAACCCTTTCGCCAGCCTCAATCGACAGCGAACATTGGCTATAGATCGGCAGGGGATGGTTGGCGTAACGGAAGTGGACGTTCTCGAAATCGATGCGGCCCGTCGTGATCCGGATCGGCTTGGCCTCTGGACGATCCGCAACATCCAGCTGCTGATTGTGGATGGCCACCAGTTCTTCCATATCATTAACCGAGCGTTGCACGGTGCGGACATGCATGCCGGCATCACGCAGATAGCCCTTCAGGACGATGAAGGACGTGAGAACATAGGCTATCTCGCCCGGCGTTGCCTGTCCATGCGACCACAGAAGCAGGGCATATCCGACCACCGCCACCCTGAGCGCAACCAAAGTGACGCCTTGGGTTGAGTCGACGATCGTTCCGCGCACCCAACTCCGGCGCGCGCGGTGCCGCCATTTGGTCATGATATTTTCAAGCCGCTGGTCTTCGCGAACCTCGGCGCCGAAGCCTTTGACCACAGCGTTGCAACTGACCGCGTCCGCAAGCGCGCCGCCGAGCTTTGTGTCCCATTGGTTGGCAAGGCTCGCCGCCGGCGCGACATAGCTGAGCGACAGCGAAATCGAAAACGCTAGATAGATCAGAGAGCCGCAAGCAAAGATCACGCCCATGACCGGCCAGTGCCAGCCGAGCAGCGCCGTCGAACCTACCAAGATGATAAAGGACGGGAACAGCGCGACCAATATTGTGCTGTTTAGAGGGTCGAGCGCCCACATGCCGCGCGTTATCTTGCGCACTGTCGAGCCGGCGAAGCTGTTCGCATGCCAGTCTGTCGAAAAGCGCTGGACATGATAGAACGCTTCGTTCGCGACATCGGACATCATCTTCAGCAAAAGATCGTTCAGGCCAATGACGGCGATGTGGCGCATGGCGATGGCAACGAGCGCAAGCGCAATCGGTACAGAGAAGGCTGCAAGGGCCGAATGCCAGGCTGGTGCTGCCACAGCAGCGCCGCCTGCAACAGCATCGATGAGACGACCTGAATAGACCGGCATCAGCACGTCAGCCAGCGTGGAGGCAAGCATCGCAGCCGTGATGATCGCGAGCCGCACCGGCTGCCGGCTCCAGTGGCGGACAGTGAAGGCGAGTACGTGGCGACCAGTGGCGCCGCGTCCATGGACGGGGAAACGTTTCATAGTTTCCAAGCGGGCGCATCAACACGCTCGGTCCCAAAGACGTTAAAAGACAAAACTAGAATTTTCGACCTCCCCCATAACAGCATCAATTTTGGCGGGCAGCTCCTGCCGCCTCACGACGGTGATGTTCAAAAGTCGTGCCAACTGAGCGGGAACATCCGAAGGACAAATTCAGCAGGTTACCGAGCCTGGAGAAAGTCAGCCGCGATCCAGTCGAATACTTTTGCTACGGCTGCCCAGCTCGGGAGATTGGAAAAGAAGGTCGACGTATCGATTGAATTGTGAACTTGTTCTTTCTCCATCCGATAAGCGGAGTGAGTGCATCACGTTGCCTCGATCAAATAAGTACAGTTGCCATGCAGCTTTCTCAGGCCCGGGACTTAGGTGCTGATTTCAAAAGCGCGCCGCGAATACGTTCCTGCCCATATTCCGTCAATCGAATGCTCGACTGTCGGATTGTGCGCTCCCCGACACAGTGCTGTTCGGTTCGCCTCCTGGGTACCTCCCCCAGTCGATTGACGACCTGAAGAAGAAGCTTCGCTCGCAAGCTGGCACGACTCTTGAGGGTACTCCAGGTGGCGAAAGGAACTCCGGCTCGAGTCCCGTTGACTTCGGATGTTGCGAGGCTGGGCTGGAGCAAACTTTGCACCGATGAGAACGCAATGAAGGAGGCATCATGGAACTCCCGCAGGTGGAGTTAGACCTATTCCTCGAGATGACTGATGATATCGCTCAATCCGAACAGTTGTTCGAACGGATGTCTGCGTTTGCGCTGAAGTTCGATTGCCCGTGGATTGCCTATGGCCCGCTCGCATCAAAACAGGGGGTTTTCAAGCCGAACCGAGAGGGTTCTGTGGTGATGTGGAATTATCCTGCTGAATGGCAGGAGCGCTACTCGAGAATGGGCTATGCCAAAATAGACCCACTCATCAAGAAAGGTCGAAAGGAGGCGGGGCCCTTTCGATGGAGCGAGGTGTATACCGATGAAAGCATAACTGAAGATGGACGCCGCGTCTTGGACGAAGCAGCAACATTCGGCTTGAGGTCAGGCGTTACCGTCCCATTACATGGCCCTGGTGACAGCTTTAGGTTTGTGAGTTTTGCTCAATCCTCGGACTGCGAATTGCAGAATAGAACGATCACCTACCTGCAAATGGCCGCGCTGCGGTTTCATCGGATGGTTACGAAGTTCGACACTACGACTGCGTCGGAACGAGTACATAACCTGTCTCCGAGAGAAATACATTGCATTGATTGGGTGTCGAAAGGAAAATCGTCATGGGAAATAGGAACTATTTTAGGCAGATCACGAAATACGATAGATTTCCATTTAAAAAATGTAATGCGGAAGTTGGATGCGACCAGCAGAACGGTAGCTGTTGTAAAAGCTTTGAAACTTGGGATTATCGAACCGCCGTAGGTGCGCAGCTAGTTCTCCGCCCGTAGTAGCGCGCGTGATAGCCGAGAGCTCCGGCGTGCGCTCGCTCTTCGAAGCCCCAGCGCCTCGTCCATCTCGGCCTCGAGCACCTCCTGCATCACCCACCTCGTTCGATCTATCCGGGTTTCAAAGCAGAATGTCTTTGACGGCAGCGCTGGCGGTCTTACTTTCCGTCTTGATCATGGCGGCGTTCCTTCCAGGGAATCGGTGACGTTGAGCACCACCCTGTCATGACCGCCCGCTCTCAGCGAATTTGCAGAACTCAGCACGCCATTCTGTCTTAAGCGACTGACGCATGAGTGATGTGTGTCCAAAATCTGACAGCCGTCAGAAAACATGTCGGGTTCAAAACAGCGGAGCGTCTTGGGCCTGTCGGGCTTTTCGAAGCCTATCACGCAGTAACTGCGCGCCAAGGGCACTGGCACGGCCTTTGCTGGTCGAGGTGCGGCAATATAGTGTGAGGGTTAAGCCGCATGAGAACACGGAACTCGCTCGACGTAAGGGATGATCGACCTCATCCAGAAAGCTTCTCTCCGGCGGGTTCGAGGGTGCTGCGCGCGCATCTCGGCGACGGGCCAGCGATCGACGATTGAGGCTACATCTCCGGAGCGAGTGATGCCTCGAAAATTGCAATGCTGTCTCTGGTCCGACGCGCTGGAAGTTTGTGAAGAGTCGGCCCGGCAAATCGGCGAACCGGTCGGCTTAGGCTGCGAAAAAGGGTAGATGGCCGCGTTGCCGCGGTGGATCAACAGGCGGTGTCAGAAAGCCAAAGGCACACGTACACTATCGTGGCGCTTCGCAGGAGGTAGATGGGAGTAATCACCAGTGATTTTACCGGAACTTCGCTCAGCAAACACAGCCGGCAGGGTTTTGGAGATAACGACGACCACGGGATGTGTCGTAGGATGTTCATATTGTCCCCAGGACAAGTTCGCGGTCCGGCAAAGAAAAGTGTCTCATGCGAGTCATCTGGGTCTTGAAGATTTCAAGCGGTGTCTGGCCCGCGTACCGACTTCCGTCGACATTGGTTTTGCGGGATACTCCGAACCTTGGCTCAATCCGGACTGCACCGAAATGGTGGAGCACGCCTTCGCCAAAGGCCATGGCATCAGGATTTTTACGACGCTGGTGGGAATGAACGGGCAGGACCTGCAGCGATTGCAAGCCTTGCGCTTGGGCGTATTCGTGGTCCATGTTTTCGATGACGGCACCTACATGAACAGCCGCCTGGTCGGAGACAAGTATCGCGATCTGGTTCGTCAACTCGTCGACGCGGACATCCCCTTGATCCGATTCGTGGCCTTGGGCGAGCCCCACCCAGATATAGCCGACATTATTCCTACCGAAGCACTGATAAAAGCGCGGCCGGTGAGCAGTAGGGGTGGAAGCGTCGACCCTAAGATCGTTGCACCACGTCAGCCAGTGCTCGGAGCCCTAACCTGCGTGGACGAACGACAGTATCGGAATGTTCTTCTTCCAAACGGCGACGTCACCCTGTGCTCCATGGATTTTGAACGGAGTCACGTATTGGGCAACCTTCTATATGAGGGTTACTCCGATCTGTTTGAAAAGCCAGTTTTTCGCGAAATCGTCGACCGCATGAATGGAGCGGATGGTTTTCTGCTTTGCAGAATGTGTGAATTCGCCGATCCAAACGACCGGACCTGGGCGGATGCCGGCCGAGAGGGCGTGCCTGGCAATGCGGATGGCCCCACGACAAATGCACCTGCTCGCGACGCCATCGTGTTTTCGCGTGAGGCGCGGCAGTGGGCCTCGACCACATCGAAAGGGGTCTTCGGCTTCCAACCGAGCTTGTCGGCCTGCCTGCCTTGAGGTAACGCCGATCACAGGTCAACCTCGGTCGGACGGAAACAGCGTTCGTCGATCCCGATCAGCGCTTGATTACTTACTCACGGCCCACCTCGTCAACGCCTTCAGCCTCCCAGACGATCTCCTGTTCGACTCGCCTGAAGGCAGCAGCCCCAGCTGCGGCCGGGGATGGTTGCCGTCGCGGTAGTTGACGCTCTCGAAACCGATGCGGCCCTTCGCCAGCGCGTCTCCCGGTTGCTTCCGCCTGGCCTACGAACGGGCTTTCCGTCAAGGGGGTCCACGGCGGCCCCGCCCTTTTGATCCGGCGGCTCGGGCCAGTTATCGCGCAAGAGATCGGAATCCGCATTCTTCTCAAAGAGAGCGTGGCTTTCGCTGTGTCATCGGTCATCAAATAGTTTCTTGAATCAGGTTGGTGTCCGCAGCCCGAGGTTGAACGGCGAATATTGATGACCGCCGCGAAGCCGCTCGCTCGCTACGGCGCCATCGAGGAGCGCGCTCGCGAGCGGCTTCGCTACCGCCGAGCGACACAACCTCTGGCGACGCGACCCTGCTGATCTCCTTGGACCCATTCATTTGTGCGGAGGCGCTATGGGCAGCGATGGGTGGGTACGTCAACTACCTGATGCCATAGTATCGGTGCTTTCGCGGAAGGTTTAGAAGCCATCTTGTTGCAGCACATTCCCCGAAGACATCCGAATGGAGGGCAACGCAACCAACAATATTCAATGAGGATCCCGGCACCACCAGACCAAACCCAGACCAAACAAAGCTGCCTCCGGCATTCTGCTTCAATGTTAAACGACGAACATATGCCGCAAACCACTAGCCATTAAACAGCTCTCTTCTTTGACGACTATGTGCAGAGGACTTAATATGGACACCGACGCTTTCACGGCTCATGAATCTAGCGTTCGTCGTTATTGCCGGGCGTTCCCCACCGTCTTTACGAAGGCCCTTGGGGCGACGATCTGGGACGAGACGGGTAAGCCCTTTATCGATTTCCTGGTGGGTTCCGGCGCACTCAACTACGGGCACAACAATCCGGATATTATGGCGCCGGCGATTGAATATCTCGTCGGTGAGAACATTCTTCTGTCGCTTGATATGCATACGGCGGCAAAGCGTGACTTCATTGAAGGGTTCGTCGATTGGATCCTGAAACCCAGAGGCCTTTCATACAAGATTCAGTTTCCTGGGCCGACCGGCACGAACGCCAACGAAGCGGCTCTGGCGCTGGCGCGAAAATACACCGGCCGCTCGAGCGTCATGGCCTTTACGAATGCGTTCCACGGCATGTCGCTCGGCTCTCTAGCGGTGTCGGGCTCGGCCTCAACCAGGGAACTGGGAGGCGTCGCTCGCCACGATGTGATCCGTGTTCCCTATGACGGCTATCCGAGCCAAGCTTTCGATTCCGCCAGTTACATCGACAGCGTTTTGAGCGACCCGGGGAGCGGCATAGAAAAGCCTGCCGCAATCATTCTGGAGACCATCCAGGCAGAGGGCGGCATGAACGCCGCATCCGCAGCGTGGCTCACGGAAATTCAGCGCATTTGCCGCACGCATGGCATTGTTTTTATCGTCGACGACATCCAGGCAGGTGCGGGCCGAACTGGCGACTTCTTCTCATTCGAGTCTGCAAAAATCGAACCGGATATTGTTTGTCTTTCTAAGTCCCTTAGCGGTTCAGGTAGTCCGTTGTCCATCGTTCTGATTCGACCCGACTTGGATATATGGAAGCCCGGAGAACATAGCGGGACCTTCAGAGGAAACAATTTCGCCTTCGTGACGGCAGGAGCCATGTGCAAGATGTGGTCGGATAGGAAATTTACTGCAGGTGTCGAGCGGACAGCCGTCAGGCTGCAAACGCACCTCGATCGCCTGGTTGCGAAATTTCCAAGATACATCGAACAGAAGCGCGGCCGCGGTCTGATGGCCGGCCTGAAATGCCGTTCACCGGCAGTTGTCGGCCGCGTGCACGATGTCGCATTCGAAAATGGCCTTCTTATCGAATCCTCGGGGCCAAATCGCGACGTTATCAAAGTCCTCCCGCCGATAACCATCACCGATGCCGAACTCGATCGTGGCATCACCATCCTTGAACACGCACTACAGGAGCAAGACAATGCCTAGTCAGATATCTCAAGTGCCAGCCATCTCGCCGGTTTCGATCAAAGAACGGACCGGGTCGATCAACACGGCGGAGATCATCTCGGTCCTGAAAGGTGAGCTCACCGCTCTGCACATCAAGCAAGCTTTCAGCACCGAAGTAGCAGAGGAGATCACTACGAACTTTATTGGAAGCTCCGGTCTCAGAGAGCGTAAAGATGGTGTGCCCGGACAATATGTCGGTGCATCTCACTACAGAAAGGATGCAGCCACCTATTTCGCAGACGCCGAAAACGCGCGGCCGTACGTCGATGCCCTTTTTAAGAATTTGGTTGACCCGGTTCGAGCAGTATTCGGGGCGTTGAAGCGAGAGCTTCACAACCAGGGAATCGAATTGCGGCTAGCGCGTTCCGAACACGGCCAGGCCAATGTTTGTCGCGGCCTCAGTTGGTCGGGCACAGGCACGTTTTCCTTGGATCCCCACGACGACGTCGCTCAAGTCTTACGTGCTGGCGATGATTACGAGCTTTCTGCGGTGGCGCACAATACGGTCGCAGCGCTCAACCTCTATCCCAGCATGCCTGAGGAAGGCGGCAATCTGAAGCTCTGGAGCCACAAGCCGACGGTTGCGGACCGGATATCGCAAGGTGTGGAGACCACTGGATACCCCTATTCGGCAGCCTATCTGGAGGCCGTCCCTTGCCGCGAGTTCGAGCTCAAAACTGGGGATATCGCCCTAATCGATGGCGGCTTCGTTCACGGGGTTACCGGTCAATCAGGCAACGGAAAGCGTCGCGTGCTGCTGAATTGCTTTTTCGGATTTGCGCGGCCAGATCTTGTTCTCTGGTGGACCTGAGTGGATGTCCCCGACCGCGGGTCATATCGGCCTGAGTGGGAGCGCCGCGGCGAACAGAAGCCACAAAAGCTCCTGAACCGTCTAGCAGGAGCGGGAAGTAGTCGGCGGTGGCCAGGGAGGCGCCGCCGACGTCGTCCTGATTGTGGGCGATACAGGTGCCGCCCCTCCGGTGTTCAGCTTTGATTGTGCCGATGACGGGCTCGACCGCGTGGCGGTTCCCTTGTCTCGCGATTCATTTCCGGTGTCATGTTCCACCTAGTGCTGAAAACTCCAACCTGGGCTTTGCGGCACGTTGTGCCAGGATGCGCCGGCTACTCAGGGCAGAAGAACTCTTCACCCCAGAACTGGGTATTCGGGTCTCTCCACCCAGGGCGCGCCAGCTCCTCATCCGACAGACTGAAGGTGTCTTCGGGATCATATCAGACGGCCATCAGCCGCATCGGAATTCGGCGGTTCGCAATTTGGATCACGTGAGACTGGGGAGCCAATTTACCGCAAATATGCACTTTTGAAAGGACGTCCAAATGTCTCCGGTGGAATTCACAGCGGGCGCTGCAAACGCCAGTCATTTCCGCAACACCGCTTCGGTCATTGATCGGACGCGAATGCATTTCGAACGGGCTCACCAACGTGGTCTCATGGGTGTTTACGGGCGGTCTTTAGAGGGGAGGGCGGTCATGATCACGGAGGGCGAGCGTCGAGGCGATACCATGGCCGACTACGTACGTTGTTGCTACCTCGGCTTGGACAATCATCCAGCTATCGTTGCAGGCGCGGTTGCCGCGATAAAGGAATACGGATCACTCCACTGGTCTTGTGCACGCACGCGCCTGAATTTCGGACTCGTTGGTGAACTTGAGGGATTGCTTTCCCAACTCTTTGGGGCGCGGATTATTACTTACTCGACGGTTATGATTGCCAACATGGGCGCACTGCCAATCATCGCCTCCGGACATTTAACGGGAGGTCAAAGACCTGTCATGGTGTTCGACCGTCTGGCACATGCCTCGCTTGCCTTTCATAAGCCAGTTGTGGCCGAGGAGACCCAAGTCGAGACAATTCCTCACAATGACCTCGATGCTTTGGAGCAGCTTTGCCGCAAGCATCCAATCGTCGCTTACGTCTGCGATGGCGTCTATTCGATGGGCGGCTTCGCGCCGATCGAAGGGCTTCTTGAGTTGCAGGAAAAGTATGGCCTTTTTCTTTACATCGACGACGCACACGGAATTTCACTATTTGGCGAAAGTGGCGAAGGTTTTGCGCGCTCGCAATTACCCAACGAGCTAGGTGAGCGCACGATCGTCGCGGCGTCCCTCGCCAAGGGCTTCGGCGCGTCGGGCGGCATGCTCATGCTGGGAACGGCATATCAAGAAGAGCTATTTCGTTGCTACTCCATTCCGCATGCCTTCTCGGCTTCGCCCAACGTTGCAGCTGTCGGTGCCGCTATGGCCTCGGCGAAAATCCACCGCACGAGCGAGCTCAGGGTTCGCCGAGATCAATTGATCGACCGCATCGCCCTGTTCGACGATCTCATCAACACAGATCAGCGAGGCGCTCCTCTGCCAATTCGCATGATTAATGTGGGCGATGAATTTGCGGCTATTGATTTCGCAGCACGCCTATTCGATGATGGCTTTTACACTTCCGTCACGTTCTTTCCGACGGTCGCTCGGGGCCATGCGGGCATACGCATCTGTCTTACAGCGAGTCACGATCTGTCAGACTTGGCGCGGCTCTGTAATAAGATTCAGATCCACGGACAATCCGTGTTTACCGCAACAGAGGAGCCTCACTGAACACCAAGAATTGTCAGTCGTCCGTGAACAACGAGATTAGTCAGGCTTCGAGTCCTCTCGGCTGACTGGGCTGCGATGAGAAGCCACAAAACCTGTGAACCAGTTGAGCAGGAGGGAGAAGTTGTAGCCGGCGGCGGCGTTGAGGGCGTCGCCCTGCTGGCCGGCGAGGAGTTGCGGCTCATCCGGTGCTCAGCCTTGATGTGGCCGATGCTCTATGGGCTTGCGAGCGTGTGGCCGCCATAGGGATTGCCGGGCAGCGCTTTTTGCATGCAGGGCGAACTGGCCGCCCGGACGCTTCAGCGTGGTGGCCACCGACACCTTCCCCCCGAACTCGTAGGGCATATGCGCCTTCCCTTGCCAATGCATTCCACCTCGTGCGCGTGCAGGCAGTAGATCTTGCGGACGCGCTGGCGCTGACGTTGCTGGAGAACGGTGGCGGCCTGGTAGAGCGGCCATTTGAAGAGCGCGTCCAGCCCCGCATTGCCGGCGATCTGGCGACCAATGTCGCGAATGGTCCGGCCGACATAGTCTTGAGCCTGCGCAGCGCCTTGTTGGCCCGCTTGAACTGCTTGGCGTGGGCATAGCGCTGGTGGCTGATCAGCGCCAGCTTGCCGACCCGCACATAGCTCTGGCGCAAATGGAGGCCCGTCCTCTTGGCCAGCCGCACCAGCCGCTCGCGCGCCCGGTGGATGAGCTTGGCGTCGGTCGGGAACATGACGTTCTTCGGCTGCACGGTGGTGTCGGTCCTCGGACTGATCCGGGGATCACCTGGCGCGTGTCGGCCGGCTTCATCGCCCCGGTCTTGACCGCAAGGCTGAGTCTCGCCTGCAACAGCGCCACGATCCGCTCCTCGCCCATGCGGCTGCGCCAACGCGTCATCAACGAGCGGTCGAACGGCAGCGTATGGCAAAAGAACGTCTCCCGGTGAGATACTGGAAATAGGGGTTCTCCACCCAGCGCTCGCACAGCACCTCGTCGGACAGGTTGAAGGTGTGCTTGAGGATCGCCAGCCCCGCCATCAGCCGGGTCGGCAGCGGCGGCATGCGGGGGCCGTCCGAATAGACCGCGCCAAAACGCTCCTCCAGCATCGGGCAGTCGATCGCATCCGCCAGCCGCACCAGCTCGTGCTTCATGCTGATGATCTGGTCGAGCCTGGAGCGGAACAGGTCCTGCTCTCCCGTCTCGCGCTTCTCGCGTGGCCCCGACATTCGCCGTCCCTCGATTCGCCCGCCGCCGGCCGAGCGAATCACGTTTCGGTTACAGCGTCTATGAAGCGCCCCGCCCACTTGTCTGATTCTAGGAAGGCAGACTATGTACAAAGGGCCGATTCAATTTGAATTCTAGAACAATCGTCATGCCACTCCATATGTAGCAAACCATTTAGTATGCGAAGGATGCGACACTTCCCGCTCTCGGGACTGGTCAACATGAGCTGAAAAAGGAAGGCTGCGACTTCGCAAAGCCCGGCGTGAGACTGGGCTGCTTGCGGAGCCGTCATGCCTTTGATCATCTTGTCGCAAAAAGAGCTGCCGCTCACGACCGCATCGCTCTCGGCGAATCAAAGAGCACGGAAAACGTGTATCGGATCGGGCACACTCACCATCGTAAGCTGCCATGACAGGTCGAATGTTCGCAAGTGCGACCTCGGCAAGCTGCGAGGTGGCGACCTTTACGTACAATGGCGTTGTGTTGATGCTTCGGTGCCCTAGAAGATCGACGACCTCGTTGACCGGCCTTCACTGCTTGACGAGCTGGGTAGCAAGACTGTGGCGCAGGAGATGCGCACCTGCGACTCGCCCGAGTTCAACCCCGCCATGTCGCAAACGCGCATTTGAATGCTGCCACGGGCGGCGTGAAGGACAGGAACAGATACGGACTATCCACCTTCGGTCGAGCGCGCAGGACGTAGTCGGCGAGCGCGGCGCCGGTCTCCTCGAGCGGCGGCGCCACCCGATCCCGCTTGCCCTTGGTGCGCCGGACCGATACCTCGCCAGCACGCCAGTCGATATCCTGCAGCTGAATGGCGCGTAGCTCACCGTTGCGAATGCCCGTCGTGGCGAGTAGCAGCAGGGCTCGATCGCGCTGTCGACGGGCGTCGTTGCGCCGATCGCATCGATTGTCGCCGAAGGTCATCCCATGAAGACGCGGCGGCAAATGCGCCAAACCGCTTTGATGGGTCCGCGGCTTCGGTGCCGGCGAAGCCCTCCGCCTCTACCTGCTGGCCATCCAGGCCCAGAAGCAACTGGTCCTCGGGCAGGCCCTCCGCCCTTGGCCCGAAGCGATAGCGCTGCAACTCCTTGATGATTTGGCGGAGCCTCTCATTCTCCGCACGCGCGGCCAGAAGCATCGCCTGAAGCCAAAACCTCGAGGCGTTGACGGCTGAGCACGTCCTCGCTGCTGTCGAGCATCCGCTGTCGCTATCGGCCACCACCTCCCGCCAATGAGGCGTCCTTGGAACGACGCGGCCGAGATCCTGTCATGGTGGCCTTCGGATGTGAGAAGTCGCCGCCGTGCGCGTGATGCCAGGGCTCGCTTGGCTTGACCACGGCCCTGTCCGAAGGCAGCCTGTTCCAGGCGTTCGCCATGGCCCCTAGTGCAGCAGGTCCGTAAGTTCGCGCATGCGCAGAATGTGCGGGAGTGGCCGGCGCCGCGTCCTTCGTCACTGAATGGTTTGTGCCGCCGGCCGACAGATTAAGAGGGGGCGAACTCACCGCCGTTGACATCGATGATGGCGCCGTTAATGAAGTCGGAATCCGAGCGAACAAGAAACTTAATGACGCGGCTGATGTCTTCGGGCCTGCCGAGCCGGCCGATCGGGATCCGCGCGAGTGCAGCGCGGTTTCCGGGCCTCTCGGGCGGTCCCGTCATATTGCTTAAGACACGGCCAGGGCAGATCGTGTTCACCGTGATACCAAGCCCGGCGTATTCGCTCATGATCGACCGGGCGAGCCCTGCAAGCGCGCTCTTCGAGGCAACGTAGCTCGCTCCGGCGATCTTCGGCTGCGTACGCGCCGCGAGTGAACTGATCAGGACGATACGGCCTTGCCGGGCTTCCGCCATACCGGGCAACACCTCGCGGCAACAGAGGAAGGCGCCCGTGAGGTTCACCCGGATAACATCATCCCATTTGGCAAGCGGCATATGGCCGAGAGCGACACGCTGATCGTTTGGACCTTTCGGCGAGTAGCCAGCATTGCAGACAAGCGCGGATACCGTTCCCCACCGCTCGCGGACATTGGCGAAGAACCGGCAGACGCCGCGTTCGTCACGGAGGTCGACCGTGTCGGCGTGGATATTCCAAGCTGGAAAACGGGCGCGTAGATCGACAGCGGCAGCCTCCACCCGCTCTCTCGTCTGGCTGAAGAAAGCGACGCGCCAGCCAGCGTCGATTAGATGCGCGACGGTCGCAAACCCGATCCCGGTTGCCCCGCCGGTGACGACCGCAACGCCCATTGATTTGGTGTTTTCTGTCGTCATCAAACGGAACCCACGTCGCGCACGACGTTCTGGTCAACCGCGCCGCCGAAAAGGGAAAGAGCAGGATGGGCGTTGGGGGCGGCGACGACCTTGACTAGCCACGGCCTTTCAGAGGCGAGCGCCTCGAGAGCAGGCCCTATGTCGTCCGGTACCCTGACGACGGTCGCGCCGCAACCGCACGCCCGGGCGATTGCTGCGTGGTCGACTGGAGCGAAATGGCAGGCGCTCGTACAGGGTCCTAACGGCATTGCTTCGGCATGCCTTTGGAAGCCGAGCACGCCATTCTTTAGCACGATTACGACGACGGACACGCAGTTGCGTACCATCGGCGCGGCGGCGCCACAGGTCGATGTGTTGGAGGATTTGACAAAGAGCGTTGATCGTGACCGCAGCATGGACCACGAGGCACAGCGCCTCGTAGGTGCAACCGACCTCGGTTGGATCGACGCCGATATGGATGTTGCACGCGCCAGGCGTGATCTGGCGCCAACTGTCTGTTCCATTCTGGTTGGTGCGCGTTCCGACAGGCTCGCCTTGAAAGCCTCCGGAAGTGATGGCACGAGGATGGCCGCGGGCGGCCCGTTTTGGGTGGTAACCACTGCAATCCTGCTTAAGACGCGTTCAAAGTCGTCTGCCATGGCGCCCCCCATCTTCTCCTGCCGGTAGGCGAGCTGGCGGGATGCCAATCGTACCGCAGGCGAGGAGGACGGCAGACGGCAGGCTCTGGCCAAACAAGGGCTTCAACGCACGCGCGATCGCCTGTGCGACGGTTTCTTCCATGATCTAACCCGTGATAGTGTCGAGGAGCGCCGCGCGCTGAATTAGGAAGCGGTCGAAAGCATTTGCGACGAAGGCGATCTCATCCTCCCCCATCGGTGTTGAGAGGCAAGCGGCGGCCGCTTTGGGCAGAATGATGCCTTCCGTGGCGAAGAAGCGAGTTAATTCCGTCATCACGGCCACCTCCTGTAGGGTAAGGAAACTTTCTCGGAACTCTCGCGGCGGCTTGCGCCGCGGGTGAAGGCGAAAGAGGGAAGTGGCTCCAGTGACGCTGAAAGGGGCGCCGTGCCGCGCGATGATGCGTTCGAGCCCGTTTCGCAGTTTGTCCCCCAGCCGCTCGAGGTAATCGAAGGCAGCGCGGTCGAGGGCTTCCATCGCGGCGAGTCCTGCTGCCATCGAGAGCGGATTGGCTGAAAAGGTGCCGCCCTGCGGCAGAGCAGGACCGCCTGATGCGGCCTCGAAGACTGCCATCACCTCGCTGCGGCCTCCGATCGCGCCGATGGGGAGCCCGCCGCCAATGATCTTGCCGAGCGCGAAGAGATCGGGGGCGAGCCCATAGAGCGCAGAGGCGCCTTCGTAACCCTGTCGGAGGTTGAGAACCTCGTCGCTGATAACAAGGATACCGTGACGACGGGCCGTCTCTTGGATGGCGGATACGAAATCCGGCGTGGGCGAAATGAGCCCACTGCGGCTCGGCATGGGATCAACGAGGACGGCTGCGAGACGCCCTGCATGTTCCGTGATCAGCCGGCGCGCGCCCTCGGCGTTGTTGAAGCGCAAAATCACAACGTCATCGAGCACAGCTGGCGGCATGCCGCGATAAGAAAGAGTGGGCGCGGGATGTTCGGGATCGCCCCACGTTTGAGGCGTTGCAGCCTGGCTGACCTCGACCCAGTCGTAGGCGCCGTGATAGGCTCCCTCGATCTTGGCAATGGCGGGACGTCCCGTGAACGCCCGCGCCGCCTTAATCGCAAACATGACCGCCTCGGTACCGGTATTGACGAAGCGGATGCGGTCAAGATGCGGAATTCGGGCGCAGAGAAGCTCAGCAAGATCGATTTCAATCTCGGTCGGGTTGGCGAAGCAGCATCCGCTTCTGAGCTGCTGCGTCACGGCCTCGATCACGGGCGGGAAGGCGTGGCCATGGATGAGGGTCGTGAAGTTGCCGTTGAGGTCTAGGAGACGACGGCCATCAACGTCGACAAGAAACGCACTCTCTCCGTGATGCATGTAGCGGGGAATGGGATCGCGCTCGATAGTGATCCGCGTGGTGCCGTCCGGGAAAACCCTGCGCGCCCGGCCGAAAGTCTCGGCAGAACGGGGTCCGACGAGCGGAGGGGGGGGCAGGGCTGGTTGCTCTAACACCGCGGCTATCCTCTTGCTGTGGCCTGGGAATTACTCGCGCGACATAGCCGCCGCAAAAAATCAGAAGACAATTGTCCACCGCAGATAAGTTCAATTGCCTAGAGGTTCCCAGAAACAAAATTAGGTATCATTCACTTTGCGACGACCGCACTTGATTTTGCACTACAAGTTTCCTCTTCAATAGCTTCCCCTGGTGCGGCGACTTGAGGGGCTGATGATTGTCTTTGTTCACGGAAATGGAGAGATCGACCAACTGATTAAGTTCACCGCACGCTGAATTATCGCCTCGGTCCGGACACGGTCGGGTGAAGCGGCTATGACATGTCCCATGCGATCTCGATAGTCGCCTTTCCTCACGATAGGGGTATTGGGCTCGACACAAAATTGCACCTCTGCGACACCCGGTACAGCAGCAGCCTGACTGCCGCCATGGATCCAATCGACGATGCCATCACGGTCAGGAATTAGGACCCGGACGGCCACAATGTGTGAATGCCTTCTGCGCAAATCCCATTCGTGGCCGACGGCAAGCTTGATGTGTTCGGTGATAAGATCGACTCCATAAGCCAGCCGAACCAATTGAGAACCCGTCCCGCCCAAAAGTCGCGGATTCACTTCAATGACGACAGGGCCAAGCTTCGTCCACCGGAGTTCAACATTCGTGGGACCCCAGCCAAGGCCGAGAATTCGCAAGCAGCTCAGCGAAACGTCGGCGATTCGCTCGTGCTCGTCATCTGTCAGCGAGGCTGGCTGGGTGCCGCTATGAAAGACGAAATGCGGTGGGGGGCCGTAGTCAGCGGCGGCAATCGCAACGACCTCATTTCCCATTATCTGAGCGATATAATGCGGACCATTCGCGTATTCTTCAACAAGTATCCTCGGCGAAGATCGCCAAATGTGCTTCCCACCCAATAGGTAGGTGGTATGTTCGGCTAACTCATCGACGGTGCTGCATAATCGCACACCGATGCTGCCGCTGCCTATGGCTGGCTTCAGAATCACCGGCAGGCCGATCTCGGCGGCAGAGATTTCAACCTCCGCTGCATTCGCTGCTAAGCGATAAGCAGGTATTGGAATGCCGGCCTCCGCGAGGAGCTGACGTTGAGTAAATTT
>NZ_RZRY01000190.1:0-9696 GCF_003998035.1 Mesorhizobium sp. M2A.F.Ca.ET.039.01.1.1
AGCTTGCCGACGCCGGCGCTCCCCCTCACCCGCCCTTCGGGCACCTTCCCCCCGTTGAACGGGGAGAAGAAAAAAAAAAAAAACCCCGCCTCGAAGGCGGGTTTTTCAAATCCTGCGGGCGTATCCGGGTTAGAGGCCGAAACCCTCGAAGCGCTTCTTGAACTTCGACAGGCGGCCGCCGCGGTCGAGCAGGGTCTGCTGGCCGCCGGTCCATGCCGGGTGCGTGGTCGGGTCGATGTCGAGGTTCATCGTGTCGCCTTCCTTGCCCCAGGTCGAACGGGTCAGGTATTCGGTGCCGTCGGTCATGACGACCTTGATGGTGTGGTAGTCGGGATGGATATCGGCCTTCATTGTCTTATGTCCTGGCTTGCCGGCGCCGGTTACGGGCCAATGGCCTGCGTCGATGCGCCCCTTTTTAAAACTCGAAGCCGCAGCTAATGAAAAGCCACGGCTTCTAAAACGGTCGGCGAGCCTATACATCAGCCGGAATTGAATCACAAGGCCGCGGCAAGCGCATATTGAAGCGCGGTGTTGACCAGCGGCCAGAGGAAACGCTCATGGCGGATATCGGTGCCAGTGGAGACCAGCGCAGGCGCTCGGTCCGGCCGCTGAGAAACCTTTTCCCCTATATCACGCGCTACCGGAAACTGGCGGTTGGCGCGATCATCTCGCTGGTCGTGGCGGCGGTGACGACGCTTGCCCTGCCGATGGCCGTGCGGCGCATGATCGATCACGGTTTCCAGGCCTCGGGCTCCACCTTCATCGCTGAATATTTCGCCGCGCTGGTGGCGATGGCGGCGCTGCTCGCCGCCGCCTCTGCCAGCCGCTACTATTTTGTGATCACGCTCGGCGAGCGCGTCGTCGCCGACATCCGCCGCGACGTTTTTGCCCATGTCACGACGCTGTCGCCCGCCTTTTTCGATCGCACGCATTCGGGCGAGATCGTATCGCGGCTCGCCGCCGACACCACGCAGGTGAAGTCGGCGGTCGGCGCCACCGCCTCGGTCGCGCTGCGCAATGTCATCCTGGGCCTCGGCGCGGTGGCGATGATGGTCGTCACCAGCCCGAAGCTTTCCGGCCTGGTGATCGCGGCCATTCCGCTGATCGTGCTGCCGCTGGTCGCTTTCGGCCGCTCGGTGCGGCGCAAGTCCCGGCAAGCGCAGGATACGCTCGCGGAGGCCACCGCCTACGCCAGCGAGCAGATCGGCGCTGTGCGCACGCTGCAGGCCTTCACCAACGAGAAGCTGGTCACCGGCCGCTTCGCGGCCGCCGTCGACGCGGCCTTCGAAGCGGCGCGGGCCTCGGTGTTCGCGCGCTCCTTCCTGACCTTCTTCGCCATCTTCATGATATTTTCCTCGGTGGTGGCGGTGCTGTGGTTCGGCTCGCGCGACGTGCTTGCCGGCACGCTGTCGCCCGGCACGCTTAGCCAGTTTCTGCTCTATTCGGTGTTCGCCGCCGGCGCGCTCGGCGCCTTGTCGGAAGTGTGGAGCGAGCTGTCGCAGGCGGCGGGCGCCGCCGAGCGGCTGACCGAGATCCTGGCCGAGACGCCGACGATCCAACGGCCGGTCGATCCCGTCGCGCTGCCGGCCACGGCCAAGGGCGCGATCAGCTTCGACGACGTCTCCTTCTCCTATCCGGCGCGGCCGGACCGCGCCGCCGTGCATGGCCTGAGCTTCCAGGTTAAGCCCGGCGAGACGGTGGCGATCGTCGGGCCTTCGGGCGCCGGCAAAAGCACTGTCTTCTCGCTGATCCTGCGCTTCTACGATCCCGAGACCGGGCGCGTCGCCATCGACGGCGTCAATCTGCGCGAGGCCGACCCGGCCGCCATCCGTCAACGCATCGCGATCGTGCCACAGGACGTCACCATCTTCGCGGCAAGCGTGCGCGACAATATCGGCTTCGGCCGGCAGGGCGCCGGCGACGCCGAGATCGAGGCCGCCGCCAAGGCCGCGCTTGCCGATGAATTCATCGCCAGACTGGGCAACAGCTATGACAGCCAGGTCGGCGAGCGCGGCGTGACACTGTCGGGCGGCCAGCGCCAGCGCATCGCGATTGCCCGCGCCATCTTGCGCGACGCGCCGATCCTTCTGCTCGACGAAGCGACCTCGGCGCTCGATGCCGAAAGCGAAACGCTGGTGCAACGGGCGCTGGAGCGGCTGATGCGCGGCCGCACCACCATCGTCATCGCCCACCGGCTGGCGACGGTGCTCAAGGCCGACCGCATTCTCGTGATGGAAGGCGGGCGCATCGTCGAGGAAGGCACGCATCAGAGCCTGGTCGCCAAGGGCGGCATCTACGCGCGGCTCGCCAAGCTGCAGTTCGAGGCAGGCGCCGGCGCTTTCAAAGGCGCTGCGGAGTAGAAATGTGTCAGCCTGGTCGCCAGTCGGCGAGTAGAGTGATGCGGCCCAAGTGTTTTGTTTTGGCAAAATGCCGCCGGTCGGCTGTTACCAACGTTGCAGCGCGATTGATGGCGATGGCGTGGTAAACGCAATGTTGAGCGTCGGATAGCCGCCAGCCGGACTGAGCTGCGTCGCCATCTCCTGTGTTTTGGCCAGTTCGTCCATATCCGGCTCCAGAAGCTCGAAACCGCCTTCGCGCAATCCGGCGATGAGCTTTGCGACCATGACAAAGGATTGCTCATAATGGAGCGCAGTCGATAGCGCCTCGTAAAGCAGGATGCCCGGAGCGGCTATGGCGCGGCCATCTGCAATGTTCTTCGCGAACAGATTTCGAGCCTGTTCGCTGTCATCCTCATCCCGAAAGAGTTTAATGAAGATCGACGCGTCGACGATGATCACTTTTTGCGGCCTTCGAGGATATCCACCGGCCGGCCGTCCATTTCCTGGCGAATTCTGCGCAGCACGTCGGTGGAGTCTTCGCCGCCGGTCGAGGTCGACTTGAATTCCCGGATCATTTTCAGAGCGCGTTCTTTCGCGGCGTCCTTCAATGCCTTCGCGATCGCCTCTTCGACAAAGCGGGATCGCTTGCTTTTCGGAATCTGGCTTTCAAGCGTCTCCTTGATCGTGCTGTCGATCGAAAACGTTGCGCGTTCCTTGGGACCTGAAGCGTTCATCTGCGCACCTCCCAATCATAACATACAGTAGTACGAAATGGTACGCAAATGAGCGGCCATTGCCGACGAGGTCGGTCTATGAGGCTCCGTACCGCCAGCGCAGATGCTCCGTGAAGTAAGTCGCGTTAAGCCTCTCGCCGGTGGCGCGCTCGAGCAGCTCGGGCGTCGACCAGCGCGAGGCCTGCGACCAGATCTTTGCGCGACGCCACTCGTTGATGGCGCTGAAATCGCCCTTGGCGAGGTCCTCGTCGGCGGACGGGTGCTCCCTGGTCACAGCCGCCCATTGCTGCGCCGCCATCATGGCGCCCAGAGTGTAGGACGGGAAATAGCCGAAGGCGGCGCCCGGCCAGTGCACGTCCTGCATCGGCCCGTCTGCCGGGTTGTCGATGGTCGAGAGGCCTAGATAGTCGCGCATCTTGGCGTCCCATGCCTCGGGGAGGTCGGCGGCTTCCAGCCGGCCGGACACCAGCTCCTGCTCGAGTTCGTAGCGCAGGATGACATGCAGCGGATAGGTGACCTCGTCGGCGTCGACGCGGATCAGGCCGCGCTCGACATGGTGGACATGCGGCAGGATGTCGTCGAGCGACCAGGCTTCGCCGAGATGTCTTTCGACCATCGGCAAAGCCCAGCGCCAGAAGGCGGGGTTGCGGCCAACCTGCTTTTCGACGAACAGGCTCTGGCTCTCATGCACGGCCATGCCGCGCGCCTTGCCGAGCGGCCAATGCGACCAGGCCTTCGGCAGGTTCTGCTCGTAGAGCGCATGACCGGTCTCGTGCAGCACGCCCATCAGCGCCGACAGGAAATCGGAGGTCTTGTAGCGGGTGGTGATGCGCACATCGGTCGGCACGCCGCCGCAGAAGGGATGGTGCGATACCGACAGCGAGCCATGGGTGAGGTCAAAGCCGACGGCCGCCATCATGGCAAGGCCGAGCTCGCGCTGGCGGTCGACGGCATAGCTGCCCGACAGCGGCTTCAATGGGTGCTTCGCCAATCGCGCATCCTGCACGGCCAGCGCATGCGGCAGGAAGTCCTTGAGAAAGACCTTCAGCTCGGCAAACACCGGCGTGATGTCGGCGGCGCGGTTGCCGGGATCATACTGCTCCATCAGCGCGTCATAGGGGGCGAGGCCGAGCGCGTCGGCGCGCAGCGCCGCCTCTTCCCGCACCAGGGCCACGACGCCTTCCAGTGCCGGCAGGAAGCCCGCCCAGTCGTTCCTGGCGCGCAAGCTCCGCCAGAGCTGCTCGGAGCGCATGCGCGCTACCGTCTGGCGTTCGACAAACTCGGCCGGCAGGCAGGTGAGGTTGGTGTATTGCCGGCGCAGTTCCCTGACCGCCGCCTGCTGTTCCTCGCTGAGCGGCTCGGCTTCGGCGGCGGCGATCCAGTCGCCGATCTCCGGCGCGGTCGCCTGGCGATGCAGCATGCCGGCCAGCGAGGACATCGCCTCGGCGCGTTTCTCGCCGCCGCCAACCGCCATATGCGTCGCCTCGTCGGCGCCGAGGATGGCCAAAGCATGCTCGAGCGCTTCGAGCTTGTGACCGAGGTCGTCGAGTTTCTGGAAGGACATGATGGATACCCAGCTTCAATGTGGCTGGCGCGAAAAGATACCAACGCACCGCGCTTGGCAACCCTGATCGGCCGGGATGGAATCAGTGGTCTTGCCTTGTGGGGCGGCTGCGTGATCAATGCCGGGAACAAACCGCTGGAGAGGACGATGATCGGCGATATCCTGGTCGGGCTGGTGGCGCTGATCCATTGCTACATCGTCTATCGGGAGATGGTGCTTTGGGACACGCCGCGCGGCCGCAAGGCGTTCGGACTGACGCCGGAATTCGCCAGCGCCTCGAAGGTGCTTGCCGCCAACCAGGGGCTCTATAACGGCTTCCTGGCTGCTGGGCTGTTCTGGGGACTCTATCTCGGCGCCGCAGGCTTTCAGGTCAAGATGTTCTTCCTGCTCTGCGTCGCGACAGCCGGCCTCTACGGCGCGGCAACTGTCGGCCGCAAGATTCTCTTTGTTCAGACGGTTCCGGCAGTGCTTGCGATCCTCGCGCTTTGGCTCGGCCTATAACCAAAGCGATACGCGATCGAAAAAGGACGCCCTCGGGGCCAGGTCCCGCGGGCGCCAGGTGGTCCCTTCCCTGGTGGTCAACCGTTCGGGTAATTCCCGCCGTCGTCGCCGTCGCCTATCATGAAGCCGCTGCCGGTGTCGTTCATCAGCCTCTGGTCGACATTGTCGAGGCGGCGCAGCAGCTCATGGTATTGCGCGGACGGGACCCGGCCGTGATCCGAAGCCGCGACGTGCTCCGCGGCCTGGCTGATGCGAGCGGCGCGCATGTGCAGTTGCTGCGCTTCGGAAGCCGAAATGTTGTTCGCCTGCCGGGCATCGGTGATGCCCTGATCCACGCCCTGGGCCTGATCGATAAGACCGGCCGCGCGCGGGCCGATGAAATCGGCCGTAGGGGTCGCGTCGAGCGCCCCCTTGTGGTGTCCGGCCGCATAGGCGCCGGCAAGCGGGGCCGCGATCAACGCGGCAGCCAGGGTCATAGTCTTGAGAGATGTTGAAGCGCGCATGGCGGCGCATCCTCCGATAGGGAAGGCTGCGGCCCTGCCGCTTGCCTTCCGAACTTTGCGGGCCGTCCGGTTCCGTCGCGTCGCGATGGGAGGCATCGCCGGCGGTCCCCGGCCCTGCGCGGCAAATTAGGTGCGTCGATTGCCGATGTGTAATTAAAAAATGATAATGTTTTCAGGCCTTGCCGACGGGACTTGGTACTCTAAGTATTCAGCCGACAAACAACTTACCGTGACTTGGTGTGATAATGGATCACCGTTCGGTGAGCTTCAGTTCAATGCGGCGGTTCTTGCTGCGCGCCTCGTCGGTGTCGGCGGGGTCGAGTGGCTGGAACTCGCCGAAGCCGGCGGCCACCAGCCGGTTGGCCGGCACGCCGTTCTCGATCAGGAACTTCACCACCGAGGTGGCGCGCGCGGTCGACAGTTCCCAGTTGTCGCGATAGCGGCCGGTGCCGGACAGCGGTTTGTTGTCGGTGTGGCCGTCGACGCGCAGCACCCAGCTGATCTCCGGCGGGATTTCCTTCTGCAATTCGATGATGGCGTCGGCGAGCTTCTTCATCTCGACCTTGCCGGCGTCGTTGATCACGTCGGAACCGGTCGGAAATAGCACCTCCGACTGGAAGACAAAACGGTCGCCGACGATGCGGATGTTCTCGCGGTCGGCGAGGATCTCGCGCAGCCGGCCGAAGAAGTCGGAACGGTAGCGGTTGAGCTCCTGGACGCGCTGCGCCAGCGCCACGTTCAGACGGCGGCCGAGATCGGCGATCTTGGTGTTGGAGTCGCGGTCGCGCTGCTCGGAGACGTTGAGCGCGTCTTCCAGCGCGCCGATCTGCTTGCGTAAGGCGGCAATCTGCTGGTTGAGGATCTCGACCTGGCTCAGCGCCTGCTGGCTGATCTGGCGCTGGTTGCTGAGTTCGCCGGAAAGCTGGTCCGCCCGCTTGTTGGCCGCGTCGCCGGCGCCGGCGCCCTGCGCCAGCAATTGCTCGAGGCGGCTCTTTTCGGCCTGCGCCGCCGACAGCGATGCCTGCAGGTTGGCGAGCGTATCCTCCTTGTCCTGGCTGTTCGAGCGCTCCAGCGCGAGCAACTGGGTCAGCTCGTTGATCTGCGAGTTGAGACGGTTGAGCACGGTGTCCTTGCCGGAGATCTCGCGGCTGAGCAGGAACTGCGCCAGCACGAAGACGGTGAGCAGGAACATGATCGCCAGAAGCAACGTCGACAGCGCGTCGACGAAGCCCGGCCAATAGTCGATGCGGCGGTCGGCGCGCCGTCTTGCCAGCGCCACGTCAGTGGACCCCTTGCTTCTTCAGCGCGTCGGCGATCTTTTCCAGCGTGTTGCGCATGGCCTTCTGCTCGTCCGACTGGGCCTCGACCCAGTCGCGCATGATCTGCTGCTCGGAGCGCATGTTCTTGACCAGCCCCGAAATGCCGTCGGCGAGGTTGGCCATGGCGGTGGCGACGCGCGGATTGGAGCCGCCGCCATTCTCCTGCAGGCTGCGCAGCCGCTCGGACAGCAGGCGGATGTCCTCGGAGGACTCGGTCTTGGCCGTGTCGGAGACGACGATGTCCGACGACAGGTCGGTGACCGAGGACAGCCAGTTCTCGAGCTCGGTGTAGAAACGGGTCTGGGCGCGGCCGGCCTGCAGGTCGAGGAAGCCGAGCACCAGCGAGCCGGAGAGGCCGAACAGCGAGGACGAAAAGGCGGTGCCCATGCCGGCGAGCGGCGCCGACAGACCCTGCTTCAGCGCGTCGAGCACGGCGGCGGCATCGCCGGTGCCGGGGTCCAGCGCCTCGATCGTCTCGCGGATCGAGGCGATGGTGTTGAGCAAGCCCCAGAAGGTGCCGAGCAGGCCGAGGAACACCAGCAGGCCGACAAGATAGCGTGAGGTGTCGCGGCTCTCGTCGAGGCGGGTTGCGATGGAATCCAGCATCGTGCGCATCGACGAGGTCGAGAAGGCGATCGTCGACGAGCGGCCGATCATCGCCTTCATTGGCGCCAACAGCACCGGCTCGGTGGTTTCGGAGCCGGCGCGGAAGGAATTGACCCAGCGCACCTCGCGGAACAGCCGCCCGACCTGGACGAAGGCAAGCAGGATGCCGACCGCCAGCACGCCGACGATCAGCCCGTTGAGGCCCGGATTGCTGGAGAAGGCGGTGGAGATCTGGCGGGTGAGGATGGCGGCGATGAAAGCGACGATGATCAGGAAGATCACCATGGTGAGCAGGAAGACCTGCGGGCTCGACAGCTTGTGAGGATCGTAGACAAGGACGTCCGATCGCCTGCCGAAGGATCTGAGAAAAGCCATCCGTGCCCCGTTTCCGATGCCACCCGCCGCAGAATTGCCGCGACTCTAAACGGAATTGTGACCAAATTGAATGGTGCTTGGCAATATCGCCTATGTCATGGATTAGAACCGGTTGACGACCAGGCAGTCGACCATGGCGGCCAGATGCAGCCCGGCGCCGGTGACGACGAAGCCGTGCCAGACGGCATTGTGGAAGCGCAGGCCTTTCCAGGCGAAGAAGACGACGCCCAGGGAATAGACGATGCCGCCGGCGACGAGCAGCGCGACCGAGGTCGGCGGCAGCGTCTCGACCAGCGGTCCGGCGAGCACCACGCCGCTCCAGCCGATGGCGAGGTAGAAGACGATGGCCAGCCGGTCGTAGCGGCCGGGCAGGAACATCTTGATGGCGATGCCGGCCAGCGCGGCACCCCACACGACGACGATCATGGGCAATGCCAGCGGCGAGTTGTCGAGTTGGGCTAGGAAGGGCGTGTAGGTGGCGGCGATCAGGAGATAGATCGCGGCGTGGTCGAAGCGGCGCAGGATCCATTTCGCCGGCCAGGATACCGGCCACAGATTGTAGGCCAGCGACACCGACAGCACGGTGAGCAGCGAGACGACATAGAACACAGCGGCGGCATACTCGCCGGGGCCGGCATGGAAAGCCGCGAGCGCCAGGAAGGCGGAGCCCGCCGCGATCGCCAGCACGATGCCCACCGCGTGGACGATGCCGTCGGCGATCATTTCGGCGCGCGAATAATGCCAGCGTCCCACGAAGGGGATCTCAAGCTGCGTATCTGGTCGCGCGTCGCTCATCACATGATCCTGCAACCCTAATCTGGGCAGTCGCGGACCAGTATTTCAAGCTTGGGTTGCGGTTTTGCGACTGCCGCGCCGCGCGTCCTTTCGACGCGCAAAGAGCGCTGTGGCGCGTTGATTTGCGCATGATCCCTTGCGAAAATCGATTCCGACTTTCGCAGTAGGGCGCTGACCGCGACGCCGCGCTCAGCGAGGCGCCAACGGCTTCTTCACGGTCTTGAGCAGCGCGCGCTGGATGAGCTCGTTGCCGGCGACGACCTCGCCATTGTCCAGCATGTCCTGCGCGCCATCCATGTCGGAGACGAAGCCGCCGGCTTCGCGCACCAGAAGGATGCCGGCGGCGATATCCCAGGACGACAGGCCGGTTTCCCAGAAGCCGTCCATGCGTCCGGCCGCGACATAGGCAAGGTCGAGCGCCGCGGAACCGAGGCGGCGAACACCCGAGACTTCAGCCATGACGTTGCGCAGCTCGATCAGGAAGTTGCCGTGCTGGCCGCGGCCGAGATGCGGCACGCCGCAGCCGATCACCGCGTTGGTCAGCTTGGAGCGGCCGGCAACACGCAGCCGGCGGTCGTTCATGAACGCGCCGCCGCCGCGCTCGGCCGTGTAGAGCTCGTCCATGGCCGGATTGTAGACGACGCCGGCGACGACCTGGCCCTGGCGCTCGAGCGCGATCGACACCGAGAAGAGCGGGATGCCGTGCAGGAAGTTGGTGGTGCCGTCGAGCGGATCGACGATCCAGCGGTGCTGGGCGTCCTCGCCCTCCACGGCGCCGCGCTCCTCCATCAGGAAGGCATAGCCCGGCCGCGCCTTCGACAGCTCGGCGTAGACGATCTCTTCGGCCTTGCGGTCGGCCTGGCTGACATAGTCGCCCGGTCCCTTCATCGAGACCTGCAGGTTCTGCACCTCGCCGAAGTCGCGCGACAGCGAGCGGCCGGCCTTCATCGCGGCCTGCAC